>DATIDZ010000087.1:0-2930 GCA_035456045.1 Caldimonas sp. | reverse complement strand
GAACTCGTCTCGCGCGAGAAGGTGGACGTGCTGGCCGGTGCCTTCCTGTCCAACACCGGCCTGGCGCTGACCGACTTCGCCAAGCAAAAGAAGTTCTTCTACCTGGCCGGCGAGCCGCTGACGGACAAGATCGTCTGGCAGAACGGCAACCGCTACACGTGGCGGCTGCGGCCTTCGACGTACATGCAGGCGGCGATGCTGGTGCCCGAGGCGGCCAAGCTGAAGAAGAAGCGCTGGGCCGTGGTGTACCCCAACTACGAGTACGGCCAGAGCGCGGTGGCCACCTTCAAGCAGCTGCTGAAGGCGGCGCAGCCCGACGTGGAGTTCGTCGCCGAGCAGGCGCCGCCGCTGGGCAAGCTGGACGCCGGCAGCGTGGTGCAGGCGCTGGCCGACGCCAAGCCCGACGCGATCTTCAACGTGCTGTTCGGCGCCGACCTCTCGAAGTTCGTGCGCGAGGGCAACACCCGCGGCCTCTTCAAGGGCCGCGAGGTGGTGAGCCTGCTCACCGGCGAGCCCGAGTACATCGAGCCGCTGCGCGAGGAGGCGCCGGTCGGCTGGATCGTCACCGGCTACCCGTACTACGGCATCCAGACCGACGAGCACAAGAAGTTCTTCCTCGCCTACTACCGCAAGTACAACGAGTATCCGAAGCTCGGCTCGGTCGTCGGCTACTCGACGATCATCTCGATCGCCGAAGGCATCCGGAAGGCGAAGTCGACCGACACCGAGAAGCTGATCGCCGCGTTCGGCGGCCTCACCTTCATGTCGCCGCTCGGCAAGGTGACGTACCGCGCGATCGACCACCAGTCGACGATGGGCGCCTACCTCGGCAAGACCAAGCTTGAGGGCACCAAGGGCGTGATGACCGACTACGTCTACCTCGACGGCGCCAAGTTCCTGCCGAGCGACGACGAGGTGAAGAAGCTGCGGGCGATCGACTGACGCGCCGCCTGCGCCCCTTCATCTGCTGACGGCCGGGCGGCACGCGCGACCATGAGTGCCCTCGTCCTGCAGATCCTCACGGGGCTCGCCTCGGCGTCGGCGCTCTTCCTCGTCGCGAGCGGCCTGTCGCTGATCTTCGGCGTGACGCGGATCGTCAACTTCGCGCACGGCTCGTTCTACATGCTCGGCCTCTACGGCGCGGTCGCGCTGACCGACGCGTGGGGTGCGGGGCCGCTCGGCTTCTGGGGCGGCGTCCTGGTCTCCGCGCTCGCCGTCGCCGCGCTCGGGGCGGTGATCGAGGTCCTGGTCCTGCGCCGGCTCTACTCGGCGCCCGAGCTGTACCAGCTGCTCGCGACTTTTGCGCTCGTCCTCGTCATCCGCGACGCGGCGCTGCGCGCCTGGGGACCCGAGGACCTGCTCGGCCCGAAGGCGCCGGCGCTCAAGGGCGCGATCGACATCCTCGGCAAACCGTTCCCGAGCTACGACGTGCTCTCGATCTTCATCGGCCCGATCGTCCTCGCCGCGCTCTGGCTGCTGCTGAAGCGGACGCGCTGGGGCCTGCTCGTCCGCGCCGCGACGCAGGACCGCGAGATGGTCGGCGCGCTCGGCGTCAACCAGCGCTGGCTCTTCACGTCGGTGTTCGCGCTCGGCACCTTCCTCGCCGCGCTCGGCGGCGCGCTCCAGATGCCGCACGAGCCGGCCAACCTCAACCTCGACCTCGCGCTGATCGGCGAGGTGTTCGTGGTCGTCGTCGTCGGCGGCATGGGGTCGATCGGCGGCGCCTTCGTCGCCGCGATCCTGATCGCGATGGTCAAGGCGTTCTGCATCGCCGCCGGCACCCTCGACGTGTTCGGCGCGCCGTTCCCGCTCAGCAAGCTCACGCTCGTCGCCGAGTTCCTGGTGATGGCAGTGGTGCTCGTCTGGCGGCCGTCGGGACTGTTCGGCAAGCCGCAGGCGGCGGTGCGCGCGGTCGCGGAGATCGAGGCGCCGCTCAGGCCGTTGCCGCCGGCCTGGCGCCGGGCCGGCGTCGCCGCGGTGTTCGCGCTCGCGCTGGTCGCGTTGCTCGCCGATACGTCCCCGTACGCCGTCGTGCTGATGATCGACGTCCTCATCGCCGTCCTCTTCGCCGCCAGCCTGCACTTCCTGATGGGCCCGTCGGGAATGCATTCGTTCGGCCACGCCGCCTACTTCGGCCTCGGCGCGTACGGCGCGGCGCTCTGCTTCAAGGCGCTCGGGCTGCCGATGGAAGCGTCGCTCGTCCTCGCGCCGCTGCTGGCTGCGCTCGGCGCGTTCGTCTTCGGCTGGTTCTGCGTGCGGCTGTCGGGCGTCTACCTGGCGATGCTGACGCTCGCGTTCGCGCAGATCGTCTGGTCGGTCGTCTTCCAGTGGGACGCCGTGACCGGCGGCAGCAACGGCCTGGTCGGCATCTGGCCCTCGGCGTGGCTGACGCCGAAGTGGGCGTACTACCTCGTCGTCCTCGCCTGCACGGTCGCGGGCTGCGGCCTCCTGGTCCGCATGCTGCACGCGCCGATCGGCCTGGCGCTGCGCGGCAGCCGCGACTCGCCGCTGCGCGCCGCCGCGATCGGCATCGCCGTCCCGCGCCTGCAGTGGATCGCCTTCGTCGTGGCCGGCACGGTCGCCGGACTCGCCGGCGCGCTGTTCGCGTTCGCGAAGGGAACGATCTCGCCGGAGACGCTCGGCGTCGGCAAGTCGGTCGACGGCCTCGTCATGGTGCTGCTCGGCGGCGTCCATGCCGTGTCCGGGCCGTGGGCGGGCGCCGCGCTCTTCACCTGGCTGCAGGACACCGTGGCGCGCCAGACCGACTACTGGCGTGCCCTCCTCGGTCTGGTGATGCTCGCGCTGGTGCTCGTCTTTCCGCTCGGGGTCGCCGGCGGGCTGAAGCGGCTCTTCATCCGCGAGGCGGTGCCGTCGTGAGCACGGGCACCGCGGCCCCCGGCGCGTCGACCGCGCTGCTCGTCGTGAACGGG
>DATIDZ010000086.1:0-6006 GCA_035456045.1 Caldimonas sp. | reverse complement strand
AGGCCCGCGGCCGCCGCCAGGGGATGGCCGCTGTAGGTGTAGCCGTGGAACAGCTCGATCCCCGGCGCCGCGCCGTTGACGATGGCGTCGTAGACGGCGGTGCTCGCCACGGTCGCGCCCATCGGCACGGCGGCGTTGGTGATCCCTTTGGCCAGCACCAAGAGGTCCGGGGTCACGCCGAACCGCTCGGCCGCCGTGGCGGCGCCGAGCCGGCCGAAGCCGGTGATGACCTCGTCGAAGATCAGCAGGATGCCGTGCTTGTCGCAGATCGCGCGCAGCCGCTCGAGGTAGCCCTTGGGCGGCAGCAGCACGCCGGTCGACCCCGCGACCGGCTCGACGATGACCGCGGCGATCGTCGATGCGTCGTGCAGCGTGACGATGCGCTCGAGGTCGTCGGCTAGCTCGGCGCCATGCTCGGGCAGGCCGCGAGAAAATGCGTTCCTCTTGAGATCGTGCGTGTGGCGCAGGTGATCGACGCCGCCGACCATGGTGCCGAAGCTCTTGCGGTTGCCGGCGATGCCGCCGACCGAGATGCCGCCGAAGTTGACCCCGTGGTAGCCGCGCTCGCGCCCGATCAGGCGCGTTCGTTGCCCTTCGCCGCGGGCGCGGTGGTAGGCGATCGCCATCTTGAGCGCGGTGTCGACGGCTTCGGACCCCGAGTTGGTGAAGAACACCTTGTCGAGGCCCGTGGGCGCGAGCTCGACCAGCTTCTCGGCCAGCTCGAAGGCCTTCGGATGCGCCATGTTGAAGGGCGGCGCGAAGTCCATCTCGGCCGCCTGCGCCGCGATCGCAGCGACGATCTTCGGCCGCGCATGGCCGGCGTTGACGCACCAGAGGCCGGCCACGGCATCGAGCACCTGGCGGCCATCCGGCGTCCAGTAGTGCATGTCCTTGGCCTTGGCGAGGAGGCGCGGTGCGCTCTTGAACTGGCGGCTCGCGGTGAACGGCATCCAGTAGGCGTCGAGGCTGGCGGGCACGCCGGTCGAGGGCGTCGCGGCAGGCGCCGCAGCGGGGTTGAGGTCCTTGTGCATGTGCGTCTCCCGCGCTTGCTGCCGATGCGGACAGCGGAGGAAAACCTTGAGTCTAGAAGAAGTGCGGCGCGCCTCGTCCTTTCGCATCAGAAAACGTCGTTCTCGTGATGTGAGATGATCTCGTGCTGCAGTGCCGCAAAATTTCTCATGGTGGAGGATTGCCTACCGCAATCTGAAACGATGACGTAAGCCATTGCGGTTGTTGAGCTTTTTAGGCCAGGCGTTCACTCGCCCAAACGGCGGCTGGAAGCCGGCTTTGATTACGCTGGCCCCAACGATTTGTCATTGCCTCAGGAGAACCCATGCAAGCACCGACCCGAGAAGAACAGATCCGCGCCCTCGAACAAGACTGGGCCCAGAACCCGCGCTGGAAAGGCGTCCGCCGCACGTATTCGGCGGCCGATGTCGTCCGCCTCGCCGGCTCCGTCCGCATCGAGCACACGCTCGCTCGTCGCGGCGCCGAGAAGCTCTGGAACCTCGTCAACACGGAGCCGTTCGTCAACACGCTCGGTGCGCTCACCGGCAACCAGGCGATGCAGCAGGTCAAGGCTGGCCTGAAGGCGATCTACCTTTCCGGCTGGCAGGTCGCCGGCGACGCCAACATCGCCGGGGAGATGTACCCGGACCAGTCGCTGTATCCCGTCAACTCGGTCCCGTCGGTGGTCAAGCGGATCAACAACACGTTCACGCGCGCCGACCAGATCCAGTGGTCGGAAGGCAAGAACGACATCGATTACTTCGCGCCGATCGTCGCCGATGCCGAAGCCGGCTTCGGCGGCGTCCTCAACGCGTTCGAACTGATGAAGTCGATGATCGAGGCGGGAGCGGCCGGCGTGCACTTCGAAGACCAGCTCGCCTCCGTGAAGAAGTGCGGCCACATGGGCGGCAAGGTGCTCGTGCCGACGCGTGAAGCGAACGCCAAGCTCACCGCCGCGCGGCTGGCCGCCGACGTGATGGGCGTGCCGACCCTCGTGATCGCGCGAACCGACGCCGAGGCCGCGGACCTGGTGACGAGCGACGTCGACGACATCGACAAGCCGTTCCTCACCGGCGAGCGCACGGTCGAAGGCTTCTATCGCACGAAGCCGGGTCTCGACCAGGCCGTCTCGCGCGGACTGGCCTATTCGGAGTACGCCGACATGGTCTGGTGCGAGACCGGCAAGCCCGACCTCGCGTACGCCAAGGCCTTCGCCGAGGCGATCCACAAGAAGTTCCCGGGCAAGCTGCTCGCGTACAACTGCTCGCCCAGCTTCAACTGGAAGAAGAACCTCGACGACGCCACCATCGCCAAGTTCCAGCGCGAGCTCGGCGCGATGGGCTACAAGTTCCAGTTCATCACGCTGGCCGGCTTCCACAGCCTCAACTACTCGATGTTCAACCTCGCGCATGGCTACGCGCGCAACAGCATGACGGCGTTCGTCGAGCTGCAGGAGGCCGAGTTCGCCGCCGCCGAGAAGGGCTTCACCGCGGTCAAGCACCAGCGCGAGGTCGGGACCGGCTACTTCGACGCCGTCACGACGACGATCGAGCGCGACGCCTCGACCGGCGCTCTGAAGGGTTCGACCGAAGACGAGCAGTTCTTCGACCGCAAGCACGCCTGAGCGCCGAGACGCTCGGGCCCGGCCAGGGCCCGGGCCCCGCTCTTGCTTCGCCCGACCGCTCCGTCGGGCGATCTTCTTTGCGGGTGCGCAACCCCGCTGGAAAATCGCCCGATCGTCCCCATGTCAGGGGGTTGCGGCGGCGCGGCAGCGACCGACGCGTCCGTGTGCCCGGCCGGCAGCCAGAAAAAATGACCGCTCCTTCCGACCGATTTTTGCGTCTCCTGATCGTCGCGTCGTTCCTCTTCGCGACCGGGTCGGCCGCGGCGTTCAACCTCGATGACGTCGGGGCGCGCGCCAGCAGCCTGGCGGCGCGGCCATACAAGCCGGCCGCGAACAACCTGCCGACGCAGCTGCGCGAGCTCGACTACGACGCCTATCGCGACATCCGCTTCCGGCCCGAGAAGGCACTCTGGCGCGCGGAAAAGCTGCCGTTCGAGCTGATGTTCTTCCACCAGGGCCGAGCGGTGCCGGAGCCGGTGCGCATCAACGTGATTGAACCCTCGGGCGAGCGAACGGTGGCCTTCGATCCGGCGCTGTTCGATTACGGCAAGAACAGGTTCGACCCGCAGACCCTGAGCGGTGTCGGCTTCAACGGATTTCGAGTTCACTACGCCCTCAACAAGCCGGGCTACAAGGACGAGGTCGTCGTCTTCCAGGGCGCGAGCTACTTTCGCGCGGTCGGCAAGGGCCAGTCGTACGGCCTCTCGGCGCGCGGCCTGGCGGTCGATACCGCGGCGCCGACCGGCGAGGAGTTTCCGCGCTTCGTCGAGTTCTGGATCGAGCGGCCGCGACCGACCGCGACCTCGCTGACGATCTATGCGCTGCTCGACTCGCGCCGCGTCGCCGGGGCCTACCGCTTCGTGCTGACGCCGGGGGTCGAGACGACGATGCAGGTCAGCGCGCGCCTCTACCTGCGCGAGCCGATCGGCAAGCTCGGCATCGCGCCGCTCACGAGCATGTACACGTTCGGCGAGAACCAGCCGGGCCGCGATGACTTCCGCCCCGAGGTGCACGACTCCGACGGCCTGTCGATCCAGCTCGGCGACGGCGAGTGGATCTGGCGGCCGCTCGTCAATCCGCGCCGGCTCCTCGTCACGTCGTTCGGCACCACCGACCCGCGCGGATTCGGCCTCATGCAGCGCGACCGGTCGCCGGCGAGCTACGAGGACCCGGAAGCGTTCTACGAGCGGCGGCCGAGCGCATGGATCGAGCCGCTCGGCAACTGGGGCGCGGGCCGGATCGAGCTGGTGCAGATCCCGACCCCGGACGAGACCAACGACAACATCGTCGCGTTCTGGGTGCCGCAGGCGTTGCCGCCGGCCGGCAAGCCGCTCGACATCGCCTACCGGATCCGCTGGCAGGCCATGGGCACGTTGCCTGCCGGCAAGGGCTGGGTGGTCCAGACGCGGCGCGGGCGCGGCTTCGCGCGCAAGCCCGACGGCGACATCCAGTACGTCGTCGATTTCGACGGTCCGGCACTGCGCTCGCTGGTGCCGGCCGCGGACGTGGAGCCGGTGATCTGGGTCGATGCCAATGCGGAAGTTCGCGAGCGCAATCTCTTCAAGAATCCGGTCAGCGGCGCCTGGCGCATGACCGTTCGAATCAAGCGCAACGATGCCGCCAAGCCGGTCGAGCTGCGCGCCTACCTCAAGCAGCAACAGACGACATTGACCGAGACATGGAGCTACATCCTTCCGGCGGAGGCCGACAAGCCGTGACCTCGCCCGTCGCCCACCCGCCGCTCGAGCGCAGCTCGATGCCCGCCGTGCCTTGGGCCGGCTCGCCCTGGCGCCGCCCCGTGCGTCGCCTGCTCGGCCGCCTGCCGAAGGTGCCCAGGCGGCGCGCCAGCGACGCGCGGCCGCTCATGCTGCGCCGGGTCATGCTGCTCGTCCTGGTGATGCTCGGTGCGTACGTGGGGACGCAGGCCATGGCCGAGATCCTGCCCGAGCGCGGCGCGTCGCTCGCCGAGCGCGGCCTGCTCGTCCTCTTCGGCGTCCTGTTCGCCTGGATCTCGGCCGGCTTCTGGACCGGGGTGATGGGGGCGGGCGTCCTTCTCTTCGGCCGCGGCAAGAGCCCGCTCATGCGCGGCCTCGCGAGCCTGCCGGTGCGGCCGCTCGACCCTGACGCGCGCACGGCGATCGTCATGCCGATCTGCAACGAGCACGTCCCCACGGTGTTCGGCGGCCTCTCGGCGACGATCGATTCGCTCATCTCGACCGGCGAGTCGGAGAACTTCGACGTCTACGTCCTGAGCGACACCTCGGACCCCGACATCCGCGCAGCCGAGCAGGCCGCGTGGAGCGATCTGGCCGGCCGAATCGCCGCGTCCAGCGTGGGCGAGGGCCCGGCGCTGCGCGTCCACTACCGTTGGCGCCAGCGCCGCGTCAAGCGCAAGGCCGGCAACGTCGCCGACTTCTGCCATCGCTGGGGTGCCGCGTATCGCTACCTCGTCGTCCTCGACGCCGACAGCGTCATGACCGGCGAATGCCTGACGACGCTGGTGCGCCTGATGGAAGCGCATCCCGACGCGGGGATCATCCAGACCGCGCCGCGCGCGGTCGGCCACGAGACGCTCCACGGCCGCGTCCAGCAGTTCTCGGCGCGGGCCTACGGGCCGCTCTTCACGGCCGGCATGCGCTTCTGGCAGCTCGGCGAATCGCACTACTGGGGCCACAACGCCATCCTGCGCATGGCGCCGTTCATGGCCCATTGCGCGCTCGCGCCGCTGTCCGGCGCCGGGCCGCTGTCGGGCGAGGTGATGTCGCACGACTTCGTCGAGGCGGCGTTGATGCGCCGCGCCGGCTGGAAGGTCTGGGTCGCCGACGAGATCGATGGCAGCTACGAGCAGGTGCCGCCCAACCTCCTGGCGGAGCTGCAGCGCGACCGCCGCTGGTGCCACGGCAACCTCCAGAACTCCCGGCTCATGTTCGAGCCGCGCCTGCATGCCGTCCACCGCACCGCCTTCCTGACCGGCGTGCTCGCCTATGCGTCGTCGCCGCTCTGGCTCGCGTTCCTGCTGCTGTCGACGCTGCTCTTCGCGCAGACCGTGGGCAGCGATCCGACCTATTTCACCGAGCCCTACCAGCTCTTCCCGATCTGGCCGACCGCCAACGTGGCGCTCATGCTCACGCTGTTCGGCCTGACCGCGGTCCTTCTGCTCGCGCCGAAGGTGCTGTCTCTCGTCGCCCTCGTCGCGCGCGGCGAGGCGGAGCGTTTCGGCGGTGCCGCGCGCCTGGTCGCGAGCGCCCTGATCGAGTTCGTGCACTCGCTGTTGCTGGCGCCGGTGCGGATGCTCTTCCATACCCAGTTCGTCATCGCTGCGCTGACCGGCTGGCGGCTCGACTGGAAGTCGCCGCCGCGCGACGACGCCTCGA
>DATIDZ010000085.1:0-9659 GCA_035456045.1 Caldimonas sp. | reverse complement strand
GAACGTCAGCCGGCCGCCGGCCCACATGCGCCGCGGCAGCGCGACCGGCGGCAGGAACCCGCCGCGGCGCGGATGGCCGTCGGGGCCGAGCTCGCTCTGGCGCGCGGTCGGCCGGAAGTAGAGCCAGTGCCAGAGCGGCGGCACGGTGCTGCCGGGCGCGGGCGCGGGATCGTCGCGGTCGAGCGTGGCGGCGAGCGCGGCGATCGGCGCGGCGGTGATCGCGTCGGTGCGCGATTCGCTGCGGCCGATCCAGGCGGCGAAGTCGGTCGCGGGATCCGTCGCGCTCATCGAAGGCCGCCTACTTCGCTGCCGGCCCCGAGGCGTTGGCCGGCCGCATCAACGGCAGCAAGGCCAGGCCGAGCAGGCCGACCACCGAGTCGAGGACCAGCGTCTGCGGGTAGCCGATGCGCTCGACGACGTAGCCCTGCCAAGTCGCCGTGTACGAGATGCACAGGTTCATCAGCGCCATGTAGGCGGTGAACTGCGTGGCCGCCACGGCCGGCGTCGTGATGTCCATGAAGAGCGCGCTGCGGATGCCGTAGTACAGGCCCTGGAAGACGTTGTAGACGATGCAGGCGACCCAGAACGTGACGATCAGGACGGTCGAGGGCTGCGGCCGGTTCGCCATCTTCATGTCGACCGGCATGATCCAGCCCGCCTGCCACATCGTCCACGCGAGCCAGAGGGTCGGCACGACGGTCAGGAAGACGAAGATCGCGAGCGTCGAGCGCCGGCCGAAGCGATCGGAGAGCCAGCCGCCGAGGATGCACGCGGGCGCGAAGATCAGCGTCGTGTAGAGATTGAGCTGGGCGACCTCGTTGTCGTTCAGCCCGAGCTCAACGGCGAGGTTGGACTGCAGCGCAAGGCTCAGCGCATAGGCACCCGCCGGCAGGACCGCATAGAGAACCCCGACCAGCGCGGCGCGCGAGCCGGTGAAGGCGCGCCAGGCATTGACGACGAAGTCGACCAGCTCGCGGCCGACGTTGCGGACGGCGCCAGCGCCTGCGTCCAGCGCCGGCCGCGCCTTCTCGCGCAACGGCAGGACGACGAACAGCGTGATGGCGAGGATCGTCGCGATGACGAACAGGTAGGTCGACTGGAACGGCATCATCGCGATCAGGAAGAGCACGCCCGAGCCGCCGATCGTCTGGCCGATCGAAGCGCCCGCGAACATGAAGCCGTTGGCGGCGCCGCGCTCCTCTTCGGGCAGGACGCTGACAGCGAGCGCGTCGATGGCGACGTCCATGGTCGCGGCGAACGCGTTGTGCAGGAAGATGATCGCGGTGAACAGCCCCAGCTGGCCGACGAAGTCGACGCCCATCGCGGCCGCCAGCGTCGCCATCATGCCGATCTGCATGAGGAAGATCCAGGTGCGGCGGCGGCCGAAGCGCTCCGATGAGAAGGTGTCGACGAACGGGCCGACCGCCCACTTGAACGCCCACGGCAGATAGAGCGAGCCGACGAAGGCGCCGATCGCCGCCGGGCCGAGGCCGCCGCGACGCATCTGCGCAGCGATGGCGGTCGCCGTGAAGCCGAGCGGGATGCCTTCGGTCACGTAGAGGAGGAAGAAGGCGGTGAGGCGCCCCCTCCTGGTGGCGAGCAGGTCGGGCAGGGCGATTCGCATGCGGCGGCACGCTAGCACAGCCGCCATCGGGGCTTCGCGCTTTGCGCTACAAGGACTGCCCGCGTCGCCCCGGAGCACGGACCGATGACCGACGAAAGCATCAAGAGCGTCACGACGGCGAAGGCCACCGCCGCCGACTTCCCTCCCGAGGTCCTGCGACTCTTCGACGGCTACGTGCACGGCCGCATCGATCGGCGCGGCTTCCTCGAGGGCGCGGCGAAGTTCGCCGTCGGCGGCGTCGGCGCCGCGGCGCTGCTCGAAGCGCTGAGCCCCGACTTCGCCCGCGCCGAGCAGGTGCCCAAGACCGATCCGCGCATCGTCGCGCGCTCGGTCGAATTCCCCTCGCCGCAGGGCTACGGCACCGGCCGCGGCTACCTGGTGCGGCCGGCGAGTGCGCCGCCGCCCGGCGACCCGGCGACGCCGACGCGCGGCCTGCCCGCGGTCCTCGTCATCCACGAGAACCGCGGCCTCAACCCGCACATCGAGGACATCGCGCGCCGCCTCGCGGTCGACGACTTCATCGCCTTCGCGCCCGATGCGCTCCATCCGCTCGGCGGCTACCCCGGCGACGAGGACAAGGCGCGCGCGCTGTTCGCGCGGCTCGACGAGGCGAAGACGCGCGAGAATCTGCTCGCCTCGGCGCGCTATCTGGAAGGCGTGCCGGGCGGCAACGGCAAGATCGGCGCGGTCGGCTTCTGCTGGGGCGGCGGCATGACCAACCTGCTGGCGACGCGCCTGCCCGAGCTCGCCGCCGCGGTGCCCTTCTACGGCGCGGCGCCGCCCGCCGCGAGCGTCGCTTCCATCCAGGCGCCGCTGCTGCTCGTCTTCGCCGAGAACGACGACTACGTGAACCGCACGTGGCCCACGTACGAGGCGGCGCTCAAGGCGGCGGGCAAGCGCTACGAGATGCACCGCTACGCCGGCACGCAGCACGGCTTCAACAACGACACGACGCCTCGCTTCGATGCCGGCGCGGCCGGCCAGGCCTGGCAGCGCACGATCGCCTTCTTCAACAGCACCTTGCGCGGCTGAGCCGGCGCGGGATGCGCGTGCCGGATGGTGCAGATCGCGGCGCCGGACGCGCGGGCCGCCTAGTGCAGGTCGCGGCGCCGGCCCTTGAACGCCTTGGGGCTGATGACGTTGCCGTCGCGCTCGCTCGCTGAGCGACGCGCGCGCCGGATCGCCTCCTTCGTCTCGCGGCGAGCGCGCAGCTCGGCCGCCGGCCAAGCGATGAAGCGGCGCACGCGCCGGCTCCAGAGCTCGCTGCCACTGCGCAGCGTGGCGTCGACGCGGGCACGCCGCTTCGGGCGCAGCAGCATGCGGGCCAGCAGCAGCACGCAGACGACGACCATGCCGGCTGCGAAGATCTTCTCGACGACGTTCATGGGCGCGGACGCGAGTTCGAGTGCATCGTAGCGCGCATCCGGCGGCAGCACCGACGACTCGGCCCTGCGTGATCCCCCTACATCCGGGGATAGACCGTGCAGCGCACAATCGAACGTCTGCGGAGCCACATGGCTCGTCGATTGCTCGACCTGCCTCAGCCCCATGGACGAGCCGAACGCCCCCCTGTCTCTCGACCCGCAGCCGCCGACCGCGGAGCCGCGTCTGAATCCGGCTCCGGACCACGCCGAGGAAGAGCTCGCCGACCTCGTCGACGACGCGGTGCCGACCCGCTCGTACGAGATGCTGCCGATGGTCGGCCTCGGCGGCTCGGCCGGCAGCATCGCCGCCCTGCAGGGCTTCTTCGGCGCCGTGCCCGCCGACAGCGGCATGGTCTACGTCGTCGTCATGCACCTGTCGGCGGAGCACGAGAGCTCGCTCGCCCAGATCATCCAGCACGCGACCGCGATGCCGGTGCAGCAGGTGAACGAGACGGTCCGCGTCGAGGCGAACCACG
This sequence comes from Caldimonas sp., assembly GCA_035456045.1. Classification (GTDB taxonomy): domain Bacteria; phylum Pseudomonadota; class Gammaproteobacteria; order Burkholderiales; family Burkholderiaceae_C; genus Schlegelella_A. The sequence continues at coordinate 6,135 of DATIDZ010000085.1, read as the reverse complement.
TCTATGTCATTCCGCCCGGCAAGACGCTGACGTCGGCGAACGGCTACCTCTCGTGCGGCGACCTCTCGCCCGAGCGCGGCCGTCGCGTCGCCGTCGACCTCTTCTTCCGCACGCTCGCCGACACGCACGGGCCGAACGCGGCCGCGATCGTCCTCTCCGGCGCCGACGGCGACGGCGCGATCGGCATCAAGCGCATCAAGGAGCGCGGCGGCCTGACGATCGCCCAGGATCCGGGCGAGGCCGAGCACTCCGGCATGCCGCGCTCGGCGATCGCGACCGGCATGGTCGACTGGGTGCTGCCGGTCGGCGACATGCCGTCGCGGCTCGCCTCGTACCGGCGCGTCCTGCAGCGCCTTAAGCTGCCGCCCGAGAACGGCCAGCAGCCGGCGCAGCCGGTCGTCGTGCCGCCCGACAACCGCGAGGCGGCGCTGCGCGGCATCCTGACCTACCTGCGCGAGAGCACCGGGCGCGACTTCAGCTACTACAAGCGGGCGACGATCCTGCGCCGCATCGGCCGGCGCATGAGCGTCAACGGCATCGACGAGCTGCCGACCTACCTCGACTTCATCCGCACCCATCCGGGCGAGGCCGGCGCGCTGCTCAAGGACCTCCTGATCAGCGTCACCAACTTCTTCCGCGACCGCGACGCCTTCGACGCGCTCGAGGCGCAGATCCCGGCGCTCCTGGCCGGCAAGGCGGCGGGCGACGAGGTGCGGGTCTGGGTGCCGGCGTGCGCGAGCGGCGAGGAGGCCTACTCGATCGCGATCATCCTGGCCGAGCACCTCCGCAGGCTCGACGCGCCGCCGGCGCTGCAGATGTTCGCGACCGACCTCGACGACGACGCCCTGCGGACCGCGCGCGAAGGCGTCTATCCGGTGGCGATCGCGGCCGACGTGTCCGAAGAGCGGCTGCGCCGCTTCTTCACCCGCGACGTGCGCGGCTACCGGATCCGCAGCGAGCTGCGCGAGGCGGTCGTCTTCGCGACCCACGACCTGCTCAAGGACGCGCCGTTCTCGCGCCTCGACCTCGTCAGCTGCCGCAACCTCTTCATCTACCTCGACCCGCACGCGCAGCAGCGCGCGCTCGAGATCGTCCACTTCGCGCTGCGCCCGAAGGGGCGCCTGTTCCTCGGCGTGTCGGAGACCGTCGATCCGAGCGCGCACCTGTTTCGCGCCATCGACCTGAAGCACCGCATCTACGAGGCGCGCCAGGTGCGCGACCGGCGCCTGCCGCCCGTCGCCGGCGAAGGCGTTGCCGCCCGCATGCAGGCCCTGCAGGCGACCGGCGGCGCGGTCGGCGCATCGGGCCGACTGACGGCGTACCTCACGAGCCGGCCGAGCGCCGAGGACCTCGGCATCGGCTCGTGGCGCGAGCTGCACCTGCGGCTGATCGATCGCTTCGCGCCGGCGTCGGTCGTCGTCACCGCCGACTTCGAGATGGTCCACCTCTCGGAGCGCGCCGGCCGCTACCTGCGCCACGGCGGCGGCGAACCGAGCAACAACCTCCTGCTCGCCGTCGACCCCGCGCTCACCGGCGACCTGCGCACCGCGCTCCTGCGCGCGCGAGAGAGCGACGAAGTCGTCGAGTCGGCGCCGATCCTGGTCGGCCCGGCCGCCGAAGCGGCCCCGGTGCGCGTCCGCGTCGGCCGCGCCGACGACATCGCCGCGGGCTTCCTGCTCGTGACGTTCGTGCCGGTGTCCGAGGACGCCGTGCCGAGGGCGGCGTCGCCGGCGACGCCGGAGGACGATGCCTACCTGCGCCGGCTGCAGCAGCAGGTCGAGGAGCTCAAGTGGCACCTGCGCGACGCCACCGAGCAGGGCACGCTCACGGCCCAGGAGCTGAAGGCGAGCAACGAAGAGCTGCAGGCGATGAACGAGGAGCTGCGCTCGGCGACCGAGGAGCTCGAGACGAGCCGCGAGGAGCTGCAGTCGATCAACGAGGAGCTGACGACCGTCAACCTCGAGCTGAAGGTCAAGGTCGACGAGCTCAGCCACGCCAACGGCGACCTGCAGAACCTGATGGCGGCGACGGCGATCGCCACCCTCTTCCTCGACCGGAGCCTGTGCATCTCGCTCTTCACGCCGTCGGCGGTCGAGCTGTTCAACCTCATCAACGCCGACGTCGGCCGGCCGATCTCGGACCTCGCCAACCGCCTGGACTACCCGCAGCTCAACTCCGACGCCTCGACCGTGCTCGAGACGCTGATGCCGATCGAGCGCGAGGTGCGCTTCGAGGACCGCTGGCTGCTCGCCCGCCTGCGGCCGTACCGCAGCGGCGACGACCGCATCAGCGGCGTCGTCCTCACCTTCGTCGACATCAGCGAGCGTCGGCGCGTCAGCGAGGCGCTGCGCGAATCGGAGGCGCTGTTCCGCACCATCGTCACCCAGGCGGCGGCGGGCGTCGCCCACCTCGACCTCGACGGCCGGATCACGCTCGTCAACGCGCGCTTCGCGCTGATCGCCGGGCGCGCGGCCGAGGCGCTGGTCGGCACGTCGGCGTTCGCGCTCGTCCATCCCGACGACCAGGCGGCCAACATCGACGCGTTCCGCCGCCTCGCCGCCGACGGCGTGCCGTTCGAGATGGAGAAGCGCTACGTGCGCGGCGACGGCGGCATCGTCTGGGTGAGCGCGTCGGTGACGGCGGTGCTCGACACCGACGACCGGCCGACCGCGGCGATCGCGATCGTCCTCGACGTCAGCGACCGGCGCCGCACCGAGCAGGCGCTGCGCGAGTCCGAGGAGCGGCTGCGCCTGATCGTCGACAACGCGCGCGAGTACGCCATCCTCACCCTCGACCTGAAGCGGCGCATCACGAGCTGGAACAGCGGCGCCGAGGGCCTGCTCGGCTACGTCGCCGACGAGGTCGTCGGCGAGAGCGCCGACATCATCTTCACCGAGGAAGACCGGCTCGCCGGCGCGCCGCAGCGCGAGGCCGCGCTCGCGCTCAAGGACGGCCGCGCCGCCGACGAGCGCTGGCACCAGAGGAAGAACGGGACGCGCTTCTGGGGCAGCGGCGTGCTGACCGTGATGCGCGACGCCGACGGCATGCACCCGATCGGCCTGCTCAAGATCTTCCGCGACCAGACGCAGGCGCGCGCCGCCGAGCAGGCGCTCGAGACGAGCCGGGCCGAGCTCGTCCAGGCGCTGGTCGACAACCGCAAGGCGCGCGCCGAGGCCGAGGCGGCGAGCCACGCCAAGGACCGCTTCCTCGCCATCCTCTCGCACGAGCTGCGCACGCCGCTCACGCCGGTGGTGATGGCGCTGCACTCGCTCGAGCGCAGCGCCGAGCTGCCGGCGTCGCTGCGCGGCACGGTCGAGCTGATCCGCAGGAACGTGCGCGCCGAGCTGATGCTGATCGACGACCTGCTCGACGTCACCCGCATCTCGAGCGGCAAGCTGGAGATGAGTCGAACCATGACCGACATGCACGAGGTCGTGCACGCGGCCGCCGACGTGTGCGCCGGCGACTTCGCCGCCAAGCGCCAGCGCCTCGGCCTGGCGCTGCACGCGCAGCGGCACGTCGTCCCCGGCGACGCCGCGCGCCTGCAGCAGGTGGTCTGGAACCTGCTCAAGAACGCCTCGAAGTTCACGCCCAACGAGGGCGAGATCAAGGTCGTGACGAGCAACGTCGACAACCGCCTGGTCGTGATCGTCGCCGACACCGGCATCGGCATCGCCAGCGACGCGCTGCCGACGATCTTCGACGCCTTCGCGCAGGAAGCGCCGTGGGTGACGAGCGAGTTCGGCGGCCTCGGCCTCGGCCTGGCGATCGCGAAGGCGACGATCGAGGCGCATCACGGAACGCTGGTGGCAGCGAGCAGCGGCCGCAACCAGGGCGCGACCTTCACGATCGAGCTGCCGCTCGAGTGAGCCGACATCGATGAGCGCCTCCCTGCCGAGACCCGGAGCCAAGCGGCCGCTGCGCGTGTTCGTGGTCGAGAACCACGAGGACACGCGCTTCCTGCTCTGCCTCCTGCTCGAGCAGCTCGGCCACACGGTGCTCTCGTCGGCCACGCTCGCGGGCGCGCTCGAAGTGATGCCGGCGGCGCACTGCGACGTCCTCATCTCCGACATCGGCCTGCCCGACGGCAACGGCTGGGACCTGATGACGCGCCTCGGCGACGACCGCCCGCGGTATGCGATCGCCATGAGCGGCTTCGGCATGTCGTCGGACCGCCAGCGCAGCCTCAACGTCGGCTACCGCCACCACCTGCTCAAGCCGGTCGAGCCGAACCAGCTCGAGCGGCTGCTCGACGAGGCGGCCGACGAGATCCGCGAGTCCGAGCGCGGGCCCGGCGTCACCTAGCGCTCGTCGCGCGCGCGCCTGCTAGGGTCACTCCGGTGGCATGGCGCAGCCTTCACCGGCACAGTCGGCCGCTCATCAGGAGGAGCCCATGAGCGTGCGCGCGATCTTCAACAGAAGGACGGCCCTGGCCGCGGTCGCGATCGCCGCGACGTTCGGCTTCGGCGGCGCCCACGCCGCGTGGCCCGAGCGGCCGGTGACGCTGATCGTGCCGTGGGGCGCGGGCGGCGGCACCGACGCCACCGCGCGCATCATCGGCTCGCTGCTCGAGAAGGAGCTCGGCCAGCCGGTCACGGTCGTCAACCGCACCGGCGGCAGCGGCGTCGTCGGCCATGCGGCGATCGCGTCGTCGCCGCCCGACGGCTACACCATCGGCCTGATCACGGTCGAGATCGGCATGATGCACTGGCAGGGGCTGACCGACATCTCGGGCGCGTCGTACACGCCGATCGGCCTCGTCAACGTCGATTCCGCGGGGCTGCAGGTGCGCGCCGACGCGCCGTACAAGAACGCCAACGAGCTGGTCGCCGCGATCAAGGCCAACCCCGGCAAGTTCAAGGCGTCGGGCACCGGCCAGGGCGGCATCTGGCACCTCGCGCTCGCCGGCATGCTGAAGGACCTGAAGGTCGATCCCGCGGCCGCGCCCTGGGTGCCGTCGAACGGCGCGGCGCCCGGCCTGCAGGACCTCGTCGCCGGCGGCGTCGAGATCGTTCCGTGCTCGCTGCCGGAAGCGCGCTCGCTCATCGACGCCGGCAAGGTGAAGAGCCTGGCCGTCATGGCCGATGCGCCGGCCGGCCTCTACCCGAACGTGCCGACGCTGAAGGCGGCGACCGGCAGCGACTGGAAGCTCGGCGCCTGGCGCGGCATCGCCGCGCCCAAGGGCCTGCCGAACGACGTGCGCGACAAGCTCGTCGCCGCGATCAAGAAGATCGCCGCGAGCAAGGAGTACACCGAGTTCATGGGCAGCCGCGGCTTCGGCGTCGCCTACCTCGGGCCCGACGAGTTCGGCCGCTTCATGGCCAAGTCCGACACCGACCTCGGCGCGACGATGAAGGCGGTGGGCATCGTCAAGTGACGTCGCGGCGCGCCGCGGCGTCATCGTGAGCGAAGCGAAGGATCTTCGTTGAAGGTCAACGACGCCCTCTGGGGCGCGCTGTTCGCGCTCCTCGGCGCGGCGATCCTCTGGCACGTGCAGGGCTTCCCGCGCATCCCGGGGCAGAACGTCGGCCCGGCGCTGTTCCCCGGCGTGCTCGCGGTCGCGATGCTCGTCTGCGGCGCGATCCTCGTCGCGACCGGGCTGAAGACGCGTCGCGCCGAGGGCGCCTCGTCGCGATGGGCGGTCGCGCCCGAGTGGGTGCGCTCGCGCCGGCACGTGGTCGCATTCATCGTGCTGGTCGCGACCAACGTCTTCTACCTGCTCGTCGTCGACCGCCTGGGCTTCCTGCTCACCGCGTTCGTCTACCTCGCCGCGCTGATGGGCGTGCTGCGCGTCCGGCTCGCCGTCACGCTGCCGGTCGCCTTCATCATGGCGCTGGCCATCCACTACGCGTTCTACAAGCTTCTGCGCGTGCCGCTGCCGTGGGGCGCGCTGCAGGGGATCGCGTGGTGACGGAGACGCTCGCATGAGTCCTGCGTGGGCAGAGGCATTCCGCCTCGTCTTCGATCCCTACAACGTGCTCATCATGATGGGCGCGTCGCTGTTCGGCCTGTTCGTCGGCGCCGTGCCCGGGTTGACGGCGACGATGGCGACGGCGCTGCTCGTGCCGGTGACGTTCTTCATGGCGCCGATTCCGGCGATCGCCGCGATCGTCACCGCGACGGCGATGGCGATCT
>DATIDZ010000084.1:0-9436 GCA_035456045.1 Caldimonas sp. | reverse complement strand
CGCCGAACACCTATTCGGTCGGCATGCTGATGCCGGTCGGCACGATCGCTCCCGGCGCGAGCAAGGCCGTGGAGGCGCGGCTCTACATCGGTCCGCAGGAGGAGAACCGTCTGGCGGCCATCGCACCCGGCCTCGAGCTGGTGAAGGACTACGGCTGGTTCACGATCCTTGCAAAGCCGCTGTTCTGGCTGCTGACGCAGCTGCACAAGCTGATCGGCAACTGGGGCTGGGCGATCGTCGGCCTGGTCGTGCTTCTGAAGATCGCCTTCTTCTGGCTCAACGCCACCGCCTACAAGTCGATGGCGAAGATGAAGGCGATCAACCCGAAGATCATGGAGATGCGCGAGCGGCTGAAGGACAAGCCGCAGCAGATGCAGCAGGAAATGATGCGCATCTATCGCGAGGAGAAGGTCAATCCGCTCGGCGGCTGTCTGCCGATCCTGGTGCAGATGCCGTTCTTCATCGCGCTCTACTGGGTGCTGCTGTCGAGCGTCGAGATGCGCCACGCGCCGTGGATCGGCTGGATCAGCGATCTCTCGGCGAAGGACCCGTACTTCATCCTGCCGCTGCTGATGACGGGCACCAGCCTGCTCCAGACCTGGCTCAATCCGACGCCGCCCGATCCGGTGCAGGCGCGGATGATGTGGATCATGCCGCTCGTCTTCTCGGTGATGTTCTTCTTCTTCCCGGCCGGCCTGGTGCTGTACTGGCTGACGAACAACATCCTCTCGATCGCGCAGCAGTACCTGATCAACAAGCGGCTGGGCGTGCTCGGCAAGTAGCGACGGCCCCGCGCGCGCCGGACGTCCGATGCTGAGCCTGGCGCGCCGCGAAGACCCGATCGTCGCCGTGGCGACGGCGAGCGGGCGCGGCGCCGTCGGCATCGTCCGCCTCTCCGGGGCCTCGCTGGCGCCGCTCGCCGCGGTCCTCTGCGGCCGGGCGCTCGCGCCGCGTCAGGCGACCTACGCGCCGTTTCTCGATGCCGCCGGCGCCCCGATCGACCACGGCCTCGCGATCTACTTTCCGGCGCCGCATTCGTACACCGGCGAAGACGTGCTCGAGCTGCAGGCGCACGGCGGCCCGGTCGTCCTGCAGCTGCTCCTCGCGCGGTGCCTCGAGGCGGGCGCGGAACTCGTCGGCGAGACCGGCCGCGAACGGCTCCCGCACCTGCGCATCGCTGCGCCGGGCGAGTTCACCGAGCGCGCCTATCTCAACGACAAGCTCGACCTGGCTCAGGCGGAAGCCGTCGCCGACCTCATCGAGGCCAGTACCGAAGCGGCGGCGCGCTCGGCGGCGCGCTCGCTCGACGGCGCCTTCTCGCGCGAGATCGACGGCCTCGCCGCCGCGTTGATCGAGCTGCGACTGCTGGTCGAGGCGACGCTCGACTTCCCGGAGGAAGAGATCGATTTCCTGGTCAGTGCCGACGCGCAGGGGCGGCTCGAGCGCGCGACGGCCGGCGTCGACGCGGTGCTGCTGCGCGCGCGACAGGGCGCATTGCTGCGCGACGGCATCCGCGTCGTCCTGGCCGGCCAGCCGAACGTCGGCAAGAGCTCGTTGCTGAATGCGCTGGCGGGCGCCGAGCTCGCCATCGTCACCGCGACGCCGGGGACGACGCGCGACAAGGTCGCGCAGACGATCCAGATCGAAGGCGTCCCGGTCCATGTGGTCGACACGGCCGGGCTGCGCGACGCGACCGACGAGGTCGAGCGCATCGGCGTCTCCCGCACCTGGGCCGAGATCGAGGGCGCCGACGCGATCGTCTTCCTGCACGACCTGACGCGACTCGGCGAAGCCGAGTACGACGCGGGCGACGCCGCGATTGCGGCGCGCCTGCCCACGGGGTTGGTCGGCGAAGGCCGGCTGCTGAACGTCTTCAACAAGCTCGACCTGCGGCGACACGCGTCGATCGACGAGGGCGTTCTGGTCTCGGCGGTCAGCGGCGACGGGCTCGATGTCCTGCGCGCGCGGCTGCTCGCGCTGGCGGGCTGGCAAGCGGCGCCGGAAGGCCTCTTCATCGCCCGCGCTCGTCACGTTCACGCGCTGCAACGCGCCCGCGCGCACCTCGATCTGGCCGCCGGTCACGCCGCTCAGGGCAACGCCGCGCTCGAGCTCTTCGCCGAGGAGCTGCGCCTCGCCCACGACGCGCTCGCCGAGATCACCGGCGGGTTCTCGTCGGAGGATCTTCTCGGCGCCATCTTCGGCCGCTTCTGCGTTGGCAAGTGACCCCTCGAACGAGGGGTTTGGCAGAAGGTGGCGTGAGCGCAGACTCGCCGCCTTCTCCCAGGAGGATGTCATGCGATTCCATCGTGCTCTTTCCGCTCTTGCACTCGGCGCCGCGATGGCGCTGCCGGCGCAGGCCGCGCCGCTGGTCTTCTCGCCCTTCGTCTCGGGGTCGTCGCTGGCCTCCCTGCTCGGCGGCAACAACGACACGATCGGCTTCGCGTACGCCGGGGACAAATTCGTCGGCTCGGTCTACTTCGGCGCCAACAACAACCAGCTCTATTCCACCAATCTGAACGGCACGGGCCTCGCGCTGTTCGGCAGCGCGATCCCCGCCTTCAGCGGCGAAATCTACGTCACCGCGTCGCTCGGCATCGGCGGCTACGGGCCGCGAGACGTCTTCGCCGGGTCGGAAGCGGGCGGCACCGTCGTTCGCATCGCCAACGACGGATCGAGCCAGGGCGTGTTCGTGAGCGGACTCACCGGCGGCGTTCGCAGCATCGCCTTCGACCCCTACGGCCTGTACGGCAACCAGATGATCGTCGCGACGAGCGTGGGCAGGATCTACACCGTCAGCAACACGGGCGTGGCGACCCAGATCGCCAACGTCGGCGAAGACGCCGAGGGCTTGAGCTTCGCGCCCCAGACCTTCGGCACGTACGCGAAGGGAACGCTCTTCGTCGCTTCGGAGGGCAGCGGCATCCTGCGCGCCATCGCGCCGGGCGGCACCGTCACCAATGCGGTCACCGGCCTGCCAGGCGCGGAGATGGTGAGCTTCGTCCCGCTCAACCTCGGCGCGAGCGGCAGCTCGGTCGAAGGGTTCTACGCCGCGGCCTTCCCCAACGACATCCAGAAGGCCGACGCCTCGCAATTCGCGCCCTACCTCGGCGACGCCGTCGTCACGAGCGAGACGGGGCACCAGGTCTGGCAGGTGCACTTCAACAGCGGCACGGGACTGTTCGAGGTGACGCAGATCGGCACCTTCCCGGCGCAGCCCGAAGACGGCATCTTCGTCACCGCCGACATCATCCAGACCCCCGTTCCCGAGCCCGAGACGTACGCGCTGATGCTCGCCGGCCTGGGTGCGCTCGGCTGGGTGTCCCGCCGACGCCAGCGCGCCGCACGCTGACGCGTCGGTCGCCGGGCCCGCTGGAGGGCGGGGCCGGGTGCCTCACGGTGCGGCGGCCGTCGCGGAAGCGGCGCGCGGAGCCGGCAACGCGACAAATGGCCGGCTCCATCCGCCGCACGGACGAACGGCGCGCTTCGCGCGGTCGATAATCCTGCCCTTTCGAGTCGCCGCTTCGCCCCGAAGCCGGCGGCCGCGCGGAGCCGGGACATGGACATCGACGAACTGGTCAAGGCGGTGCAGACGCTCAACGCAGACGATGCGTTCCGCGCCCGGCTGACGCTCGACAACTGGCGCACCATCGCGCCCTACCTGGCCCGCTACGAGATCCGCGCCGGCGACCTCCTCATCAAGCAGGGCGATGCCGACCGCTCGATGTACTTCCTCGCCCAGGGCAGCATGCAGATCTTCATGACCGGCGGCCCGCCCGGCAGCAGCAAGGTGGCGATCCTGCGCGCCGGCTCGGTGGTCGGCGAGCCGGGGCTCTTCGGCGACACGCCGCGCATGGCCAACGTCGAGGCGATGACGCCGTGCGTCGTCTGGGCCTTGCGCGGCCCGCGCATGGAAGAGCTTGCCCAGCGCTCGCCGGCACTCGCCCTCGAGCTCCTGCGCGCGGCCGGCGCCGTGATGGCGACCCGCATGCGCGCGACGCTCTCGAAGCAGGCGCCGATCACCTAGGGCCGGCAGCGGCCAGCCCCGCGCCCGCGCGGGCCGGCGTGAGGAGCGCGGCCTCGGCGCGCGCGAGCTTCTCCGGCAGTCCCGACAGGACGAGCGTGTCGCCGACCGCGACCTTGAGCGAGTCGCTCGGCTGCAGGACCGACCCCGAGGCGCGCCGCAGCGAGACGACGGTGACGCCGCACTCGTGCAGCGCGAGCTCGCCGAGCGTGCGGTGGACGGCGCCGCTGCCCGCGGGCAACGTGACGCTCAGCAGGCGCGCGTGGTCGAGCTCGGCGACCGTGTCGTCGTCGGCGCCGTGGAAGAAGCCGCGCAGGAGGCCGTAGCGCGCGTCGCGCTGCTGCTGGACGACACGCAGCACGCGCCGCATCGGCACGCCGACGAGCGCCAGCGCGTGGCTCGCCAGCATGAGCGAGCCCTCGATCGCTTCCGGCACGATCTCGGTCGCGCCGGCGGCGCGCAGCCGGTCGAAGTCGGCGTCGTCGATCGTGCGGACGACGACAGGCACCTTCGGCGCGTGCGAGTGCACGAGGTGGAGGATCTTCAGGGCCGAGGGCGTGTCGTGATAGCTGACGACGACCGCGCTCGCCCGCGCCAGTCCCGCCGCCATCAGGCTCTGCAGCCGCGCCGCGTCGCCGAAGACGACGCTCTGGCCGGCGGCCGCCGCCTGGCGGACGCGGTCGGGATCGAGATCGAGGGCGATGTAGGCGATCTTCTCGGCCTCGAGCAGCCGCGCCAGGTTCTGGCCGCTGCGGCCGAAGCCGCAGATGATGACGTGCGACTCGATGTTGATCGTGCGCTTGGCGATCGTGGTCATCGCCACCGACTGCAGCAGCCAGTCGTTCGCCGACAGGCGCATGACGATCCAGTTGCTGGCCATGAAGATGAGCGGGGTCGCCAGCATCGACACCACCATGCTGGCCAGAATCGGTCCTCGCAGCTCGGCCGGCAGGAGCTGGTGGTCGCCCGCCAGGCTGAGCAGGACGAAGCCGAATTCGCCGGCTTGCGCGAGGTACAGCCCTGCGCGCAGCGCGACGCCGGGCGCGGCACCGAAGACGCGCGCGAGCAGGGTGACGAGGGCGAACTTGAACAGCACCGGCAGCAGTGTGAGGGCGATCACCAGCGGCCAGCGCGCGAGCACGATCCCGACGTCGAGCCGCATCCCGACGGCGATGAAGAAGAGACCGAGCAGGACGTCGTGGAACGGCCGGATGTCGGTCTCGACCTGGTGCTTGAACTCGGTCTCGGCGATCAGCATGCCCGCCACGAAGGCACCGAGCGCGCGCGACAGGCCCGCCATCTCGGTCAGCCACGCCAGCCCGAGCGTGACGAAGAGCAGGTTGAGGACGAACAGCTCCTCGCTCTTCCTGCGCACGACCAGCGTCAGCCACCAGCGCATGACGGCCCGGCCGCCGACGAGGAGGACCGCGAGGAGCGCCGCCGCCTTCAGAGACGCGACCGCCAGCTCGCGCAGCAGCACCTCGGGCGTCGAGCCGAGGGCGGGAATGATGACGAGCAGCGGCACGACGGCGAGGTCCTGGAACAGCAGCACGGCCATGACCCGCCGGCCGTGTTCGCTCTCGAGCTCGAGCCGATCGGCCATGAGCTTGACGACGATCGCGGTCGAGCTCATCGCGAGCGCGGCGCCGAGCGCCGTAGCGCTCTGCCAGCCGAGGCCCCAGTGACGGCCGGTGGCCGCGAAGAGCGACACCAGGGCGGCGTTGCCCGCGACCGCCGCCGCGATCGTCACCACGACCTGGCTGAGTCCGAGGCCGAAGACCAGCTTCCTCATGCTGTGCAGCTTCGGCAGGTTGAACTCCAGGCCGATCACGAACATCAGGAAGACGATGCCGAAGTCGGCCAGGTAGCCGACGCCGCCGGCATCGGCGGCGATGCCGATCACGCTCGGGCCGAGGACGACGCCGACCGCGAGGTAGCCGAGCATGGGCGGCATGCGTGCCAGGCGGCACAGCACCACGCCGGCGACGGCGGCCAGGAGGAAGACGAGCGTCAGTTCGAGCGTCGAGGCCATGCGGTCGCGGCGTGCAGAAGGGCGAACCCTAGAATCGGCCGATCCTACTGGACGCTCTCGCGATCACGGTGCCCGCTTCTTCTTCCTTCGACGCCGAGCGTGCGCTGGCTCTCGCCCGTGCGACGCTCGACATCGAGGCGCGCGCGCTCGATGCGCTCAAGGCGCGCCAAGGGGACGGCTTCGTCGCCGCGCTGGCGGCGATCCTCGCCTGCCGCGGTCGCGTCGTCGTGATGGGCATGGGCAAGAGCGGCCACGTCGGCCGCAAGGTCGCCGCGACGCTCGCGTCGACCGGGACCCCGGCCTTCTTCGTGCACCCCGGCGAAGCGAGTCACGGCGACCTCGGCATGGTGACTTCCGGCGATGTCGTCCTGGCGATCTCCAACTCGGGCGAAAGCGACGAGCTCGCGGCCATCGTTCCGGCGATCAAGCGCCTCGGCGCCACCCTGATCGCGATGACGGGCCACGTCGAGAGCAGCCTGGGTCGGCATGCGGACGTCGTCGTCTCGAGCGCGGTCGACCAGGAGGCGTGCCCCCTCAACCTGGCACCGACCGCGAGCACGACGGCGCAGATGGCGCTCGGCGATGCGATCGCCGTCGCGCTGCTCGACGCGCGCGGCTTTCGCGAAGAGGATTTCGCGCGCTCGCATCCCGGCGGCAGCCTGGGTCGCAAGCTGCTGATGCACGTCGTCGACCTGATGCGCAGCGGCGACGCCGTGCCGCGCGTCGACGCCGGCACGGTGATGGCCGACATGCTGCACGAGATGACTCGCAAGGGCCTTGGCTTCACTGCCGTCTGCGACGCCGACGGCAAGGTGGTCGGGATCTTCACCGACGGCGACCTGCGCCGTCTGATCGAGACCGGTGCCGACCTTCGCGCGATGCGGGCGGGCGAGGTGATGAGCGCGTCGCCCAAGCTCGTTCGCGACGACGCCCTCGCGGTCGAGGCAGCCGACCTGATGGAACGCCATCGCGTCACCGGCCTTCTCGTCGTCGATCGCGACGACCGGCTCGTCGGCGCGATCAACTCGAACGACCTGATGCGCGCGAAGGTGATCTGATGGGAACGCTGATCGAGCCCGCCCTCGCGTTTGCCCCGGACCTGTTGCTGGCCGCGCGCGGCGCCGGCGCGGGCATCGGCGCGGCGATCTTCGACGTCGACGGCGTGCTCACCGATGGCCGCATCTACGTCGGTGCCGACGGCGAGTCGTTCAAGGCGTTCTCCACGCTCGACGGCCAGGGCATGAAGCTTCTCGCCGACGCCGGCATCGTGCCGGTCGTGGTCACCGGGCGCGACTCGGCGGCCGTGCGCCGGCGCATGGCCGACCTCGGTGTCGTCCATGCCGCCTATGGCGCCGCCGACAAGATGGCGGCGGCCGCGACGCTCGTCGACGGCCTGCGACTCGACTGGGATCGCGTCGCCGCGATGGGCGACGACTGGCCTGACCTGCCGATCCTGCGCCGGGCCGCCTTCGCCTGCGCGCCGCCGCACGCGCATGTGGAGGTGCGCGCGGTCGCGCATCACGTCACCGCCGCGGCGGCGGGGCACGGCGCGGCGCGCGAATTCTGCGACGTGCTGCTCGTCGCATCGGGGCGCTACGCCGAGCTCCTGCGCGGCCCCCAGTTCGCACGCGATGGCGCGCGATGAGCCCGTCACCGCGCCGGCGAGCGGCGGCCTCGAGGACGACGACGACGTCGACCTCAGCTTCGCCGGTCCCGAGCCGGTCGCGGCCGCGCCCTGGCCGATGCGGCTCCTCGACCTCGTCTCGGCCTACCTGCCGCTGCTCATGATGGCCCTGCTGGCGTCGGGCACCTGGTGGCTGGTTCGCAATGCGCCAGGTGTCGACACGCCTCGCGAGGCCGCGCCCCTGCGCCACGAGGCGGACTACACGATGACGCGCTTCGTCGTGCAGCGCTTCGGCAGCGACGGCGCGTTGCGCACCCAGATCGAAGGCGACCGACTGCGGCACTTCCCGGACAACGACACCCTCGAGATCGACGAGGCGCGCATCCGTGCGATCGGCAACGACGGCGTCGTCACCGTCGCCAACGCGCGCAAGGCGCTCGCCAACGGCGACGGCAGCGAAGTGCAGCTGCTCGGCGACGCCCACGTCGTCCGGCCGGCGCACGGCAAGCAAGAGCAGATCGAATTCCGCAGCGACTTCCTGCACGCCTTCCGCAATGTCGAGCGGCTGCGCTCGCACCTGCCGGTCGTCGTCACGCAGGGGCGGAGCGTCGTGCGCGCGCAGGGCATGGAATACGACAACCTCTCGCGCATCGTCGACCTCAAGGGCCACACGAGCGCGACCTTCGTCTCGCCGCCGCGGCCGGCCCCGCGATGAGCGCCCAGGCGCCGCTGGTCTTCATCACCGGTGCCTCGAGCGGGATCGGCCAGGCGCTGGCGGCGCGCTTCCATCGCGCCGGCTATCGCCTTGCGCTGGTGGCGCGCCGCGCCGACGAGGTCGATCGCTGGGCGAAGGCGCAGGGCTTCGAGGCGGCGACGTGGGCCGTCTACGCGGCCGACGTGCGCGACGTCGCGGCGATCACCGGCGCCGGCGCGGCGTGCATCGCCGCGCAGGGCGTTCCCGACGTCGCCATCGCCAACGCCGGCATCAGCATCGGCATGGATACGGCCGTGCTCGCCGACCTCGAAGTCATGCGCGCGACCTACGAGACGAACAACATCGGCCTCGCCGCGACGTTCCAGCCTTTCGTCGCGCCGATGACCGAACGGCGCAGCGGCACGCTGGTGGGCATCGCCAGCGTCGCCGGGATCCGCGGCCTGCCCGGCCATGGCGCGTACTCGTCGAGCAAGGCGGCGGTGATCGCGTACTGCGAGAGCCTGCGCGGCGAGCTGCGCTCTTCGGGCGTGCGCGTCGTGACGATCGCGCCGGGCTACATCGACACGCCGCTGACGCGGGGCAATCGCTACTCGATGCCGTTCCTGATGAGCGCCGAGGCGTTCGCCGATCGCGCGTTTGAAGCCATCCGGGCCGGCGACCGCTTTCGCTTCATCCCCTGGCAGATGGCGATCGTCGCGCGCTTGCTCAAGTGGATGCCGAACGCGCTCTATGACCGGGTCCTGGCCGGTCGGCCGCGCAAGAAGCGCCAGTCCGAAGCGTGAGCGCCGGAAATGACGAAGGCGGTGCGCTTTCGCTGCACCGCCTTCTGACGCGAGGCCGCTGCTGCGGCCGCAAGCGCTCGGCTCAGTAGCCGCCGCGGCTGCCGCCGCCGCCACCACCGGAGCGGCCACCACCGCCACCGCCGTAGCCGCCGCCACCACCGCCGGAGCGACCGCCGCCGCCACCGCCGTAGCCGCCGCCCCCGCCGCCGTAGCCGCCACCACCGCCGCCGGAGCGGCCACCGCCGCCGAAGCCGCCGCCGCC
>DATIDZ010000083.1:0-2298 GCA_035456045.1 Caldimonas sp. | reverse complement strand
ACCACGGCCGCGGCGGCCGAGCGGCCGACCGGCGCGAAGCGCAGGGCGATGAGCACGCCGAACAGCCCGATCGCCACGGCCAGAGCCGACAGCGAGACGTGCGTGCTGTAGACGGTGGCGATGACCAGCAGGGCGCACAGGTCGTCGACGACGGCCAGCGTGAGCAGGAACACCCGCAGCCGGGTGGCGCCGCGCTGTGCGGCCAGGGCGAGCAGCCCGAGGGCGAAGGCGGTGTCGGTCGACATCGCGGCGCCCCAGCCGTGCGCGCCGCGACCGCCGGCGTTGAACGCGAGGTAGATCGCGACCGGGATGACCATTCCGCCGAGGCCGGCGACCACCGGCAGGGCCAGGCGCCGGCGGTCGCGCAGCTCGCCGAGGTCGAGCTCGCGCTTGGCCTCCAGGCCGACGACGAGGAAGAAGAAGGTCATGAGGCCGTCGTTGACCCACTCGCGCAGGTCGGCGGTGAGCGTCCAGTCGCCGAGCCGGATCGACAGCTCTGTCGTCCACACCGACTCGTAGGAGTCCGACCACGGCGAGTTGGCCCACAGCAGGGCGGCCACGGTCGCGGCGAGCAGGACGATCGCACTGCCCGTCTCGGTGCTGAGGAAGTCCCGGACCGGCGCGGCGAGGTTGCGCGCCCACGCCGTGCGGCCCGTCAGCGGCGTGGCTTGCGCGGTGGCCATCGGCGTACAGATTGACAAGCCGGGCAAACGCGATAGATGTGGGCCGATGGCGGCCCTGACCATCCGCGCCGCGCGGCCCGGCGACGCGGCCGCCGTCGCCGCGATCTACAACGACGGCATCGCGGGGCGCCAGGCGACGTTCGAGACGCGCCCGCGCGAGCCGCCCGAGATCGTCGCGTGGTTCGAGCAGGAGCTGCCCTTCCTCGTGGCCGAGGACGGCGACGGCCGTGTCGTGGGCTTCGCGCGCGTCACTCCGTACTCCGACCGGCCCTTCTACGCCGGCGTCGGCGAGCACACCGTCTACGTCGACGTCGCGGCGCGCGGGCAGGGGCTCGGCCGCCGCCTGCTCGACGAGCTCGCGGCCGAGGCCGAGCGCCGCGGGCTCTACAAGCTCACGAGCCGGATCTTCACCACCAACGCCGCCAGCCGTGCCGTGCACCGGGCGGCCGGCTTCGAGGAGGTCGGCATCAAGCGCCGCCACGGCCGCCTCGACGGCGAGTGGAAGGACTGCGTCCTGGTCGAGCGTCTGCTCGGCGAGGCGGCCGAGGATGCGCCCTAGCCGCCCCCGAGCTCGGGGTGCTGGTGCCGTCGGCGCCACCGATGACTTCGGGGAGGCTCGCGGGTCATCATCTACAACGACAAGCATCGAGGTGCCCATGTTCGAGAACACCAAGGCCTTCAGCGGCTTCGCGGTCGATGACATCGAGGCGGCCAAGCAGTTCTACGGCGAAACCCTCGGCCTGAAGGTGACCGAGGCCAACGGCCTGCTCACGCTGCACATCGCCGGCGACCGCCCGACGCTGATCTACCCGCGCCCCGGCCACGAGCCGGCGGCCTACACGATCCTCAACTTCCCGGTCGACGACATCGACGCCGCCGTCGACGCGCTCGCCGAGCGCGGCGTCGAGTTCCAGCGCTACGAGGGGATGGAGCAGGACGACAAGGGGATCATGCGGGCCGGCGGCCCGTACATCGCCTGGTTCACCGATCCGGCCGGCAACGTCCTCTCGGTGCTCCAGGAGCGGTGAGCGCGCCGGGCGTGACCGTCGACGACGTGCGCGCGTTCGTCGCGCAGCTGCCGCGCTCCTACGAGGTGCTCGTGCGCGACCGCGTCAAGTTCCGCGTCGGGCAGATCGTCTACGTCGCCTTCTCGCGCGACGAGACGCTCATGGGCTTCGCCTTCTCCAAGGAGGAGCGCGAGGCCCTGGTCGCGTCCGAGCCCGAGAAGTTCCTGATGCCCTCCGGCGGCGACCTGCGCTTCAACTGGGTCATCGTCCGGCTGGCTGCGATCGACATCGAGGAGATGCGCGAGCTCGTCTTCGACGCGTGGCGGTGGGTGGTGCCCAAGAAGCTCGCTGCCGCCTACGACGAGCGCTTCTTCGCGGGCGAGATCTAGCCGGGGCGCGCGCCGTTGCGCATCGCGCGCGGCCAGATGCCCTGCTTGCCGGGCGAGAGGATCCCGTTGGGGTCGAGCGCGTCCTTGATCGTCTCGTTGAGACGGCGCAGCGCGTGGTCGCCCCAGTCGAACTGGTCGGCGACGAGGTCCATGAAGTCCAGGTGCGCGCGGTACTCGCCGTAGCCCTGCTTGGCCGCCTCGCGCACGAGGCGCCTGGTC
>DATIDZ010000082.1:0-2968 GCA_035456045.1 Caldimonas sp. | reverse complement strand
GGAGACTGGCACTCGTCACCTACCGGTCGACTCACCTCTCTCAAGGAGCCCCCCAAGTGCACACCAACACGTTCGCCGGTCGCATGGGCCGCTGGAGCGCCCAGCACCGCAAGAAGGCCATCTGGGGGTGGATCGCGTTCGTCGTGATCGCCTTCGCCGTCGGCAACGCCGTCGGCACCAAGCAGCCCACGCACGACGACTACGTCGGGCAGTCCGGCCAGGCCGAGAAGCTGTTCGCCGACCACTTCGCCAAGAAGGACACGGAGCAGGTCATCGTCCAGGCCCCGAAGGGCGGCAAGGCGACCGACGCCGCCGTTCGCACCGCCGTCGCTCAAACCATGGCCGCCGTCTCCGGCAAGCCGGGCGTGACGGACGTCAAGTCGCCCTATCAGAAGGGCAACGAGGCTCAGGTCTCCAAGGACGGGCGCTCCGTGCTCGTGGAGTTCGACCTCAAGGGCGACACGGCCCAGACCGACGAGCTCGTCAAGCCGACGATCACCGCCGTCGACAAGGTCAAGGCCGCCAACCCCGGCGTCTTCGTGGGCCAGTTCGGCGGCGCGAGCGTGAACAAGGCGCTCGCCGAGCAGGACGCCAAGGACTCCTCCAAGGCGCTGTCGCTCTCGCTGCCCGCCACGCTGCTCATCCTCCTGATCACCTTCGGCGCCCTGGTGGCCGCCGGCATTCCCCTGCTGCTCGGCCTCACCGCCGTGTTCGGCACGCTCGGCCTCGTCGCCGGCGTCAGCCACCTCGTCCCGATGGACAGCACCGTCACCGAGGTCGTCCTGCTCGTCGGCCTGGCTGTGGGCGTGGACTACTCGCTCTTCTACCTGCGTCGTGAGCGTGAAGAGCGCGCCAGGGGCGCCAGCAAGCTCGAGGCCATCGAGACCGCGGCGGCCAGCTCCGGCCGTGCCGTCCTCATCGCCGGGTCCACCGTCATGGTGGCGATGGCCGGCATGTTCTTCGCCGGCCTGAGCATCTTCACCGCGCTGGGCATCGGCGCGATCATGGTCGTCGCCGTCGCGATGATCGGCTCGGTCACCGTGCTGCCCGCCGTGCTGTCGTCACTGGGCGATCGCGTCGAGAAGGGCCGCGTGCCCTTCCTGCATCGCCTGCGCCGCGACGACGGCGAGGGTCGCGTCTGGGGCTGGATCCTGGGCAAGGTGCTCAAGCGCCCCGCGGTCTCCGCCGTCCTCGCCACGGGCCTGCTCGTCGCGATGGCGCTGCCCGCCTTCGGGATGCACACGGTGCTCAGCGGCACCGACGACTACTCGCGCAAGATGCCCGTCATGCAGGTCTATGACCGCATGCAGGCCAGCTTCCCCGGCGGCCAGATCCCGGCCGTGGTGAACATCGAGGCCAAGGACGTCACCACGCCGGCGATCGCCAAGGCGACCAAGGCGCTGGGCGACAAGGCGTTCGCCACGGGCAAGATGAACGGCCCGCTGAGCGTCGAGATCAGCCACGACAGGCACGTCGCGTCGATCTCGATCCCGATGCAGGGCAACGGCATCGACGCGGCCTCCACGCAGGCGCTCGCCGCGCTGCGCGGCGGCATCGTGCAGAGCACGGTCGGCTCGGCGCCGGGCGTCGAGCACGCCTACGTGACCGGCACCGCCGCGGGCACGAAGGACTTCAACGACCTCATGAAGCACAACGCGCCGATCGTGTTCGCCTTCGTGCTGTCGCTGGCCTTCGTGCTGCTGCTGGTGACCTTCCGCTCGATCGTCATCCCGATCAAGGCGATCGCGCTGAACCTGCTCTCGGTCGGCGCCGCCTACGGGATCCTGACCTGGATCTTCCAGGACGGCCGCTTCGAGAAGCAGCTCGGCTACCACTCCAACGGCGGCATCGCCGGCTGGCTGCCGATGTTCCTGTTCGTGATCCTCTTCGGGCTCTCGATGGACTACCACGTGTTCATCCTCACCCGGGTCCGCGAGGCCTTCGATCGAGGCATGAAGACCGAGGACGCGGTCGCCCACGGCATCAAGGCCACGGCCGGCACGGTCACGAGCGCCGCGATCGTCATGGTCGTCGTGTTCGGCATGTTCGCCACCGAGAGCGGCATCGAGATCAAGGAGCTCGGCATCGGCCTGGCCCTGGCGATCCTGATCGACGCCACCATCGTCCGGGCCGTGCTGCTGCCCGCCACGATGAAGCTCCTGGGCAAGTGGAACTGGTACCTGCCCAGCAAGCTCAACTGGCTGCCGAAGCTCAGCCACGAGCCCACGCTGGACGTGGCACCCGCCGCCGCCTAGGTCCAGCGCAACGTCGCATGGTGCGAGAGGGCCCCGCATGGCGCGGGGCCCTCTTCGCGTTCGCATAGCATCGGCGCGTGCTCGCAGCGAACTTCGAAGGAGCCGGCCACGACGCGCGCGAGCGCTTCCTGCGCGAGCACGCCGAGGAGCTCTACGCGGACCTCACCGACGACTACGCCACGCCGCTGCGCCTCGACGAGCTCGTCTACCGCGCCGCCGAGCGCATCCCGGGGCTCGTTCCCACCCGGGCGCAGGTCGAGGCCGAGGCCGAGCGCCTGCAGGGCGAGAAGGAGGGCGCCGAGATCGCGCAGGGCCTGCTCATCGCCCACGTGCTCGCCTCGCCGCGGGCCGGATCGCACCTCGTGTGGGCGATGCTGCGCCCGACCGAGCTCGCGCTCGAGCACCTCGACGAGCTGCGCACCACCGGCGAGGTCGACCTCGGCGGGGCGCACGTGCGCCGCGACGGGGTGGCCGGGGTCCTCGAGCTGCGCAACCCGCGCCACCTCAACGCCGAGGACGCCTCCACGCTGGCCGCGACCGAGGCCGCCGTCGACCTCGTCCTCCTCGACCCCGAGATCGAGGTCGGCGTCTTCCGCGGCGGCGTCGTCGACCACCCGCGCTACGCCGGTCGGCGCATCTTCGGCGCCGGGATCAACCTCACCCACCTCTACCGCGGCCTGGTCCCCTTCCTCTTCTACTTCGTCCGCGATATG
>DATIDZ010000081.1:0-9816 GCA_035456045.1 Caldimonas sp. | reverse complement strand
GACATCCGCGCGCTCGTCCTCGTCGCCGCGCCGGAAGGCATCGCGGCGCTGACCGCCGCCCATCCCGACGTGCGCTGCTGGACGGCGGCGATCGACGATCACCTCGACGCCAACGGCTACATCATCCCCGGCCTCGGCGATGCCGGCGACCGCATCTTCGGAACCCGCTGATCGCGCCGCTCAGCGCGGCAGCGAATTGACTTCCTTCTCCCAGCGCTCGATCAGGCGCTTGCGCTCGGCCGCCTTGCCGTACTTCTCGAAGTCGTACTTGAGGAGACGGACGTTGTCGATCGTCGGGATCTTCGGGTCCGGCTTGAACGTCTTGTTCGCCGGCACCTGCAGCGAGTTCGCCTTCGCGCCCAGGCTCTGGCCGGCCGGGCTCATCAGCCAGTCGTAATAGCGCTTCGCCGCCTCGCGGTTGCGCGATCCCTTGACGAGCGCGATGCCGCCGACCTCGTAGCTCGTGCCTTCGCAGGGCGCCGCGCTCTTGACCATCGTGAAGCCCTGCTGGCGCTCGTTCTCGAAGCCGAAGATGAAGCTCACGCCGATGCCGACCTCGCCCTTGGCGACGCTCTTGGCCTGCGCCGTGCCGCTGCGCGTGTACTGGGTGATGTTCTTGTGCACCCGCTTGAGGTAGTCGAACGCGGCGTCCTCGCCCATCATCTGCACGAGGCCGGCGAGGATCGTGTAGCCGGTTCCGCTCGAGCCGGGATGCGAGGTCTCGATCTCGCCCTTGTACTTCGGGTCGACAAGGTCGGACCAGCACTTCGGCGCCGGCAGGTTCTTCTTCTTCAGCACGTCCTCGTTCCAGCCGAAGCCGATCGCGCTCGTGTAGAAGCCGCCGACGAGGTTGCCGCTCAGCGCGTACTGCCGCACCGCCCAGCCGTGCAGGTCGTTGAGGTACGACGGCCGGTAGGCGTCGAGGAGGCCGACCTCGGCGGCTTGCAGGTAGGGGTCTCCGGTGCCGCCCCACCAGAGATCGGTCTTGGGATTGGCCGCCTCTGCGCGCAGCTGCGCGAGCGCTTCGCCGGTGGCCTTTCGCACCTGCAGGACCTTGATCCCGGTCTGCGCCTCGAACTCCTTGGCGGCGAGCTCGCACCAGCTCTGGTCGGTCGAGCAGAGCGCCGTCACCTGCTGTCGCTGGGCGAGCGCGGGCGTCAGCGAGAGGCAGAGCGCGAAGAACGCGGCGGCGACGGTCGGGCGGTGGAGTGCGTGCATGGACGCGATCCTAGGCCCAGCCGAGCGCGCCGGCCACCGCGCCGAGGGCGACGAGCCACATCGGGCTGATGCGCGTGCGCAGCATGAGGACGATGCTGACGACGATCAGCGCGATCGCGCCGAGCCCCTGCGCGCTCATGTCGACATACGGGCGCGCGAGCAGCCACCCAGTCGCGACGAGCAGCCCGATCGTGAGCGGCGTGAGGCCGGTCTTGAAGGCGCGCACGAAGCGCGTCTCGCGCCGGCGCTGGCCCCAGCGCGTGGCGATCAGCGTCAGCGCGGTCGACGGCAGCATCGTCCCGGCCATCGTCGCCAGGGCGCCGACGGGCCCGGCGACGTTCCAGCCGATGACGGCGACGAAGAGCACGTTCGGCCCCGGCGCCGCCTGCGCGATCGCGATCGAGGCGCTGAACTGCGCGTCGGTGATCCAGTGGTGCTCGGCCACGACGTAGCGGTGCATGTCGGGCGCGGTCGTGATCGCGCCGCCTATGGCGAGCAGGCTGAGGACCAGGAAGTGCGCGAACAGGCCGAGCAGGTCGCCGGTCGACAGCACGGGATGCATCGCGCTCATCGCGTTCGCGCGTAGGCGATCGCGACCGCGCTCGTGCCCAGGCCGGCGACGACCCAGATCAACGGCCAGCGCAGCCAGACGATCGTCGTGAACGTCAGGACGGCGAAGGCGGCGGCCAGCGGCGGGCCGAGGCGATTGCTGCCGAGCGTCGTCATCAACCTGATCGCGGTGGCGATGATCAGGCCCGCGGCGACCGCGCCCATGCCGCGCAACGCGCCCGAGACGGCCGCGAGGCGCGAGAACTCGGCGTACGCGGCCGTCAGCAGCAGGACGATGACCAGCGGCACGGCGAGCATTCCCGCGACGGCGGCGAGCGCGCCCCTGAGGCCGAAGAAGCGGTCGCCGAGCATGAGTCCGAGGTTGACGACGTTCGGGCCGGGCAGGACCTGGCTCAGCGCGAGCATCTCGACGAACTCCTCGCGCGAGAGCCAGCCCTTGCGCTCGACGAGCTCGCGCTGCGCCACGGCGAGAACGCCGCCGAATCCCTGCAGCGCGAGGCGATTGAAGGTGAAGAAGAGGTCGCTCCTCGACGTCGGCCCCGGGCGATCCTGCGCGCTGCCGGCGCCTCGCGCCGTGGCGCCGTCGGGCGGCTCGGTCATGCGCGCGTCCGGCGCGCCCGGCTGGCCCAGACGCTGAGCGCGATCGCGGCGGCGAGCCAGGCCAGGCCGACGATGCTGAGCGGCCCGTAGCCGTGATGCGCGATCAGCCAACCGCCGCTCGACGCGCCCGCGGCCTGCCCGAGGTAGATCGCCGAGCTGTTGAGCGCCATCAGCGCCGGCGCCAGGGCCGGCGCGGCCGAGCCGAGGCGTGCCTGCTGCATCGATTGCGTCGAGAAGCACGCCAGCGCCCACGGCACGAGCACGACCGCGGCCAGGACGCCGCTCGTCGCCCAGGGGAAGGCGAGCAGCGAGACCGCCATGAGCAGCAGCGCGAAGCCCACGGCGCGATCGGCACCGAAGCGGTCGACATAGCGCGACGCGAGCGCATTCCCGATCACGCCGAAGATGCCGAACCAAACGAAGAGCAGCGTCACGTCGGTGCTGCTCGCGCCGATCACCGTCTTGAAGTACGGCGCGAAGTACGAGAAGAGCGTGAACTGGCCGGCCCCAGCCAGCGCCGTCACCAGCACCATCGCCATGAGCACCGGATTCGCGAAGGCCGAGCGCCAGGCGGCGAGGGTGAGCGTGACCGGCCGCACCTTCGCGGGCACGGTCGCAGCGACCCATACGGCGGCGATCGCGCCGAGCGCCGCGATCGCGAAGAAGGCGCTGCGCCAGCCGAAGTTGTCGCCGAGCCAGGCCGACATCGGCATGCCGACGACCGACGCGATCGACCAGCCGAGGAAGATGAAGGTGATGGCGCTGCCGCGCTCGGCCGGCGGCGTCATCGCGCCCATGGCTGCCGCCGCCTGCGGCGTGAAGACGGCGGCGCCCAGAACGGTCAGCGCGCGCGCCGGCAGCAGCGCCGCATAGCTCGGCATCAGCGCGCAGAGCAAGTGGCCGATCGCGTACCACGCGAGCGACGCCGCCAGCAGCTTCCTGCGGTCGAGGCCGCCCACCCAGCCGGCGAGCAGCGGCGCGCCGAAGCACATCACGACGGCGGCCGTCGTGATCAGCTGGCCCGCGACCGAGACCGAGACGTCCAGCGATTGCGAGATGTCGCTCAGCGTGCCGACGACGACCATCACGCCGCAGCCGATGACGAAGTTGCCGAACAGCAGCGACCAGCGGACCTGGCGCCGGCGCGGTGCGCTCACGGGGGCCGGGGTCGCCACCGACGCGGCGGCCGCGGCACTCGTGGCTTCGCTCAATGGCGCACCTTGAGCGCCTCGGGGTTGACGATGTTCGTCGGCCGACCTTCGACGAAGTTGACGACGTTCTCGAAGGCGGTCCGGAAATAGAGCTCGTAGCTGTCCTGCTCGACGTAGCCGATGTGCGGCGTGCACACGGCGTTCTCGAGGCGCAGCAGCAGGTGCCCCTGCAGGATCGGCTCGGCCTCGAAGACGTCGACTGCGCACATTCCCGGCCGGCCGCGGTTGAGGGCCGAGACGAGCGCGCCTTCCTCGATCAGCTCGGCGCGCGAGGTATTGACGATGAGCGCCGTCGGCTTCATGCGCGACAGCGCGTCGAGCTTGACGATGCCGCGCGTCTCGTCGACCAGGCGCAGGTGCAGCGACAGCACATCGGCCGCCTCGAACAGCGCGTCGCGGCTTTCGGCGGCGTCGTAGCCTTCGGCGACCGCGCGCGCCCGGCTCGTCTCGCTGCCCCAGACCAGGACGCTCATGCCGAACGCCTTGCCGTAGCCGGCGACGAGCCGGCCGATCTTGCCGAAGCCCCAGATGCCGAGCGTCCTGCCCTTGAGCGCGATGCCGATGCCGAAGTTCGGCGGCATGCCGGCCGCCTTCAGTCCGGACTGCTGCCACGCGCCGTGCTTGAGCGTGCTGATGTAGTGCGGCAGCCGCCGCATCGCCGCCATGATCAGTGCCCACGTGAGCTCGGCGGGCGCGACCGGCGAGCCGACGCCCTCGGCGACGGCGATGCCCAGCCGCGTGCAGGTCTCGACGTCGATGTGCGGTCCGACGCGACCCGTCTGCGCGATCAGCTTG
Source organism: Caldimonas sp. (assembly GCA_035456045.1). Classification (GTDB taxonomy): domain Bacteria; phylum Pseudomonadota; class Gammaproteobacteria; order Burkholderiales; family Burkholderiaceae_C; genus Schlegelella_A. The sequence goes on along the minus strand of DATIDZ010000081.1, from coordinate 5,422 downwards.
AGCTTGGGAAGCTTTTCGAGCAGCTGGCGCGGGAACTGGCTGCGCTCGCGGATCAGGACCAGCACGTCGGCGTCGCGCACCCGAACCGAGAGCTGGCCGAGACCCTTGACGGTGTTGGTGAAGACCTTGGTGTTGAGGTGCTCGAGGATCGATGCGCACTTGAGCTTGCGCACGGCATCCTGGTAGTCGTCGAGGATGATGATGTTCACGGGGCGCGGGCGGTCATGCGCCGCGTCGGTTCGCGGCCTGAGCGGCCCATTGTGCACGCGCCCGGCGAGCCCGCTACGATCGCTCTTTCACTGCGCAAGGAACCTTCGATGGCCCTCGACATGCACTCGGCGAGCGTGCCGGTCTTCGTCCGGATGCTCGGCAACCTCGTGACCTGGCTCGACAAGGCCGAGGCGCACGCCACCGCGAAGAAGTTCGAGCCCTCGGTCTACATGACCGCGCGCCTCGCGCCCGACATGCTGCCGCTTCCGACGCAGATCCAGATCGCCTGCGACGCCGCGAAGTTCTGCGTCGCCCGGCTCGCCGGCAGCGAAGGGCCGGCGTTCGCCGACGACGAGAAGAGCCTCGCCGACCTGCGCCAGCGCGTCGCCAGGACGATCGACTACCTGAAGTCGGTGCCGGCGGCGCAGATCGTCGGGAGCGACGCGAAGGACATCTCGGTGCCGCGCCGCACGGGTCCCATCACGATGTCGGGCGAGGCGTACCTGAAGCACTTCGCGCTGCCGAACTTCTTCTTCCACGTCACCACGACTTACGCGCTCCTGCGCCACAACGGCGTCGAGCTGGGCAAGATGGACTTCCTCGGCGCACTGCCGCAGGGCGGCGCCGCGGCCTGATCGCTCAGCCGTCGATCGCGTCGCTCAGCGGTCGATCGCGTCGGCGCCGGCGCCGCTCGCATCGCGCCACCTCGCCAGGGGCGATCGCCTGGCGAAATGCCGATCGAGGTCGGTCAGCCGGCGCTGCGCCTCGGCCTGGTCGTGACGCAGCGACACGAGGTCGAACACCTCGCCGCGCAGGTGCCACAGCTCGTGCAGCGAGCGCGTCGCGGCGATCCGGTCGAGCGCTCCGCCGGCGGCCACCGTGTGGACGTCGAACAGCGCGTCGGCGAAGTCGAGGCGGGCCGTGGCAAGCGCATCGAGGCGGCCGCGCTGGCCGAACGACGAGACGAAATCGACGCGCGAGACGCGCCAGCCGCTCACCCCGAGCCAGTCGCTCAATCGCGAAGACCAGGCACGGGGTGCCAGCGCCTGCGGCGGAGGCGATTCGACGCTTCGCGCCGAGGCTGTGCGCCCCGGTGGCGAGGCCGGACGGACGGTGCGCGAACGGGAACGAAGCGGGCGAAACATTGCAGGGCGACGGCTGTGCCAGCGGGAACCGGCGCTTCGATTGTTCGGCGCGGGCGGTGGCTGCAAAGGCGCGAACAAGCGGGCCGCGGGCGGCCTTTTCGCGTGGTTGCCCCCGGTCGGCGAGGCGGGTCAGAGCGTTCCGAAGATCGCCTTGCGCTGGGCCGTGTACCGCCACCACGGCGCCGCGGCCGCGCCGCGCATGAAGTCGGTCGCCGCCATGAAGGTGTCGAGGACGCACGGATCCTGGCGCTGGCCGGTCGCTTCGCAGAGCCGACGGTAGAGCACGAAGGCGTCCTGGCCGCGCAGGTCCGCGGGCCGCTCGATGCCGATCCGGCGCAGGTCGGCGGCGAGCGACGGGCCGATGTTCGGCAGCTGCTCGAGGCGCTCGCACTCGTCGGCGCTTCTCGCCTTCGGGGCCTTGATCACCATGGCCGCTGCCCCGTCACATCAGCATGTTGTTGCGGATCAGCCCGACGGCGAGGCCCTCGATCTCGAAGGCGTCTTCCGGGCCGACGACGATCGTCTTGAACTCCGGGTTCTCGGCGTGCAGCTCGATGCCGCTGCGCGTGCGCTTGAAGCGCTTGACGGTGACGTCCTCGCCGAGACGGGCGACGACGATCTGTCCGTTCTTCGCCTCCTTGGCCTTCTGCACCGCGAGCAGGTCGCCGTCCATGATGCCGGCGTCCTTCATGCTCATGCCGCGCACCTTGAGCAAGTAGTCGGGGCGGCGCGAGAACATGCTCGCTTCCATCAGGAAGGTCCGGTCGACGTGCTCCTGCGCGAGGATGGGGCTGCCGGCGGCGACTCGGCCGATCAGCGGCAGCGAGAGCTGCGCCAGGCTCGGCAGCGGCAGGCTGAACTGCTTGCCGCGTGCCTGGTTGAGCGCGCGCAATGTGTCAGACTGCAGGCGAATGCCGCGCGACGTGCCCCCGACGAGCTCGATCACGCCCTTGCGCGCGAGCGCCTGCAGGTGCTCCTCCGCGGCGTTGGCGGACCTGAAGCCGAGCTCGTTGGCGATCTCGGCGCGCGTCGGCGGCGCGCCGGTGCGCTCGATCGCGCTCTGGACGAGGTCGAGGATCTGCTGTTGACGATCGGTGAGCTTGGGCGATTCCTGCATGGGGCACCTCCTCTGAGTTGTCCGGCGACCAGCTGAATAAACATCCAGCCCTGTATTTTCATCCAGTTTTGACCGGAATGCAAAGCGCTCCCCGAACCCTGGTCGTGCTCGGCACCGGCGGGACGATCGCGGGAAGCGCCGCGAGCGCCGACGACAACGTCGGCTACCGCGCGGCGACGCTGCCGGTCGCATCGCTCGTGTCGTCGCTCGCGGTGCCGGACGGCGTCGTCGTCGACAGCGAGCAGGTCGCGCAGCTCGACAGCAAGGACATGGATTTCGCGACGTGGCGCATCGTCGCGCAACGCGTCGCGGCCCACCTTGCGCGACCCGAGGTCGCGGCGATCGTCGTCACGCACGGCACCGACACGCTCGAGGAGACCGCCTACTTCGTGCAGCGCGTCGTCGCGCCGGGCAAGCCGGTCGTCTTCACGGCGGCGATGCGGCCGGCGACCTCGCGCCTCAGCGACGGGCCGCAGAACCTGGCCGACGCCGTCACGGTGGCGCTGTCGCCAGGCGCGTGCGGCGTCGTCGTGGTCGTCGCCGGCCACGTGCACTCGGCGCTCGAGGTCCGCAAGGTGCACCCCTATCGGCTCGATGCGTTCGGCTCCGGCGACGCAGGGGCGATCGCGCACGTCGAGGAAGGGCGCTTGCGGGCGCTCAGGCCGTGGCCGCGAGGACCCGCTTCCGCGCTCCGCGTCGACCGGTTGCCGAGCGACTCGTCGAGGTGGCCGTGGGTGGCGATCGTCACGAGCGCCGCCGGCGCCGACGCGCGCGCCGTCCGTGCGCTCGTCGACGCGGGGTGCGCCGGCATCGTCGTCGCCGCGACCGGCAACGGCCGCGTCCACGCTGCGCTCGAGGCGCCGCTGCGCGAGGCGATGGCACGCGGCTGCGCCGTCCTGCGCAGCACGCGCTGCCTCGACGGCACCGTGATCGATGCCACCGAGGCGCCCACGGGCGACATCCCGTCGGCGGGCGCGCTCACGCCGCAGCAGGCGCGCGTCGAGCTGATCGTTCGCCTGCTGAGCGGACGCCGGCAGGCCGACGTCGTCAGCTAGCGACCGTTACTGCGAGGCCCCGCGCCTTTCGCCGCTTTCCGGCAAGTCCAGGGCCGCCAGACCGGCAAGCATCGGCGCGTACGTCTCCGGTTCCTCGGTGCAGGACAGCACCCGCACGGCTCAGACCACGTCGAGGGCGACTTCGATGTTGCCTCGCGTCGCGTTCGAGTACGGGCACACCTGGTGCGCCGCCTCGACGATCTTTTGCGCCGCGGCCTTGTCCATGCCCGGGATCTTGACATGCAGCGCGACCTGGATGCCGAAGCCCTGCGGGATCGGCCCGATGCCGACATCGGCGGTGATCGACGTGGCGGCGGGCAGCGCGACCTTCTGCTGCATCGCCACGAACTTCATCGCGCCGATGAAGCACGCCGAGTAGCCGGCCGCGAACAGCTGTTCCGGGTTGGTGCCTGCGGCGCCGTTGCCGCCCAGGCCCTTGGGCGTCGTGAGCTTGACATCGAGGATGCCGTCGTCGGTCTTGGAGGTGCCGTCGCGGCCTCCGGTCGAGGTCGCGTGCGCGGTGTAGAGGATCTTGTCGGGTTTCTGCATGGTCGGTCCTTGCGGGAAGTGGGGAGTCAGCCGACCGATTCTGCGATGTCGTCGAGTTGCGTGCTGAGCGCGAGCCAGCGCGCCTCGAGCTCCTCGATCTGCGCGGCGATCGCCTTCAGCCGGCGACCGTTGTCGGCGCGCTTGTCCGCGCCGAGGGAATCGTCTGCGCTCGCCGCTTCCAGCGCATCGCGCTCCGCGAAAAGGACGCCGAGCTTGTTGTCGACGAGGTTGAGCTCCTTCTTCAGCGGCTTGACCGCGTCGGCGCGCTGCTGGCGCGCGGCGGCAGCCGCCTTGCGGTCGCCACCGCGCGCCCCCGACTCGGCGACGAGGTCGGGCGCGCTGGCGCGAGGCGACGCCGGCGCCTTGCCCTTCGCGGTGCGACGCGGCGGGTCGGGCACCGCTGCGCCCGGATCGGGTCGAGCGGCATCCGCTCGCGCGACATCGGCCCGCGCCGCATCCGGGCGCGCCGCCCGCGCCGCGGCCTTCGACTGCTCGAGCAGCCAGCGCTGGTAGTCGTCGAGGTCGCCGTCGAACGGCTTCAGCGCGCCGCCCGTGACGAGCCAGAACTCGTCGCACACCTCGCGCAGCAGCGCTCGGTCGTGGCTCACCAGCATGACCGTGCCCTCGAACTCGTTGAGCGCCATGCTGAGCGCCTCGCGCGTCGTCAGGTCGAGGTGGTTGGTCGGCTCGTCGAGGAGGAGCAGGTTCGGTCGCTGCCAGACCAGCATCGCGAGGACGAGGCGCGCCTTCTCGCCACCCGAGAGCGTGCCGACCGGCTGCTGCACCATCTCGCCGGTGAAGCGAAACGAGCCGAGGAAGTCGCGCAGCTCCTGCTCGCGCGCGGCCGGGCCGACGTCGCGCGCGAGCCGAACCAGGTGCATCAGCGGGCCGTCGGCGGGCGAGAGGACGTCGAGCTCCTGCTGCGCGAAGTAGCCGATCGTCAGGCCCTTGCCGGCGACGATCTCGCCGGCGAGCGGCGCGAGATCCCCGGCGATCGTCTTGACGAAGGTCGACTTGCCCTGGCCGTTGGCGCCGAGGATGCCGATGCGCTGGCCGGCGAGCACCGAGCGGTCGACGTGGTCGACGATGCGCTTCGCGCTCGCGCCGTCCTGGCCCGGATAGCCGCAGGCGACGTCCGCGAAGGCGAGCATCGGATTGGGCAGGCTCTGCGGCTCCCTGAACTCGAACTGGAAATCGGCGCTGGTCAGCACCGGCGCGAGCTTCTCCATCCGCGCCAGCGCCTTGACGCGGCTCTGCGCCTGCTTGGCCTTGCTCGCCTTGGCCTTGAAGCGGTCGATGAACTTCTGCAGGTGCGCCATGCGCTCCTTCTGCTTCTCGAAGCTCGC
>DATIDZ010000080.1:0-3550 GCA_035456045.1 Caldimonas sp. | reverse complement strand
TCGCGGCGATGGCGGGCGCCATCGCCGGCGCGCGCTTCGGCGCCACCAGCATCCCGACGCGCTGGTACACGGCCCTGGAGGACGGCGAGCACGGCCGCAGCCACGTCGAGCGGCTTGCCGCCGCGCTTGCCGACGCTGTCCGGACGGCCGTGGTCTCGGTGGACACCGCGACACCCGCCTCGAACGAGGACTGAAGCCCGGGCGCGGTAGGCGGTCAGACCTCGACGACGACCGGGAGGATCATTGGGCGCCGGCGCAGGCGTTTGTAGACGAATTCGGCCAGATCGTCGTGCAGGACCTGTTGGACGAGTTCGACCTCGTGGATGTCGTTGCCGGCGGCGCGGTCCAGCGATGTCTCGACGAGCTTGCGGACCGCCGTGACGAAGACGGCCTCGTCCTCGGTGAGCGGGATGCCGCGAAGGACGATCTCATGATCGGCGAGCGTCTCGCCGTCGTCGGCGGAGACGGTGGCCACGACGAACAGGATCCCGTCGGCCGACAGCTCGCGGCGATCGCGCAGCGCGGCCTCGGCCGGGTCGCCGAGCTCGATGCCATCGACGAAGGTCATGCCCGATTGCACGCGCTCAGCGAAGCGGGCGCCTTTGGCGGTGATCTCCAGGGGCAGGCCGTTGTCGCCGCGGAAGATGCGCTGCGGTGGAATGCCGACGGCCTCGCCGAGCTCGGCGTGCAGGCGGATGCGCTTGTGGTCGCCGTGCACCGGCAGCAGGTACTTCGGGCGCGTGAGGTTGAGCATGAGCTTGAGCTCTTCGCGGTGCCCGTGCCCTGAGGTGTGGATCGCCGCCTCGTGGTTGGTGACCACGTCGCAGCCTATGTGAAAGAGGCGGTCGATGGTCTCGTTGACCGCGCGCTCGTTGCCGGGGATCGAGTTGGCCGAGAAGACGACGGTGTCGCCGGCGCGCAGGGTGACCTGGCGGTGCTCGTGGTAGGCCATGCGCCGCAGCGCCGCCAGCGGCTCGCCCTGCGAGCCGGTGGTGATGATGACCAGTTCGCTGTCGGGCACCGTGTCGAGGTTGCGCGGCTCGACCATCAGCCCGCCAGGGACGCGAACGTGGCCCAGGTCGCGGCCGATGTTGACGTTCTTGACCATCGAGCGCCCGAGCAGCGCGACGCGCCGCCCGAGGGCCTCGGCGGCGTCGATGACCTGTTGGACGCGATGGATGTTCGACGCGAAGCAGGTCACGATGATCCGTCCCGCGCAGCGCGAGAAGACCTCCTGCAGCTGCGGGCCGACCTCTGACTCCGAGGACGCGAACCCGGCACGATCGGCGTTGGTGGAGTCCCCGCACAGCAGCAGCAGCCCCTCGTCGCCCAGGCGTGACAGGCGGCTGGTGTCCGCCGGGTGGCCGTCGACGGGGGTCTGGTCAAAGCGATGGTCGCCGGTGAACAACACGCTCCCCAGCGGCGTGCTCAGTACGACGCCGGCCATGTCGGGAATCGAGTGCGTCAGGTGCACGAGCTCGATCCCGAAGGGACCGGCGTGGACGACGGTGCCCGGGTCCAGCTGGGTCGCCTTGGTGTGCAGCTTGTGCTCCTCGAGCTTGGACTTCGCCATCGCCACCGTCAGGCGCCGCCCGTAGACGACGGGCACGGCGTCGCCGAGCTCACGCAGCACCCACGGCAGCGCCCCGAGGTGGTCCTCGTGGCCGTGGGTGATGACGATCGCCTCGATCGCGTCGCGGCGATCCTTGAGGTAGCTGAAGTCCGGCAGCACCAGATCGATGCCGTGCATCTCCGCGGTCGGAAAACGCACGCCACAGTCGATCACGACGATCCGCCCGTCGTACTCGACGACCGACATGTTCTTGCCGATCTCGCCCAGCCCGCCGAGCGGCAGCACCCGCAACGTGCCGTCGCGACGCGACGACCCCCGCGCGCGATCGGTCATCTCGCTGTCCACGGTCTTGCCATGTCCCATCCTTCCCGCCGGCCGCGACTCGACCGCATCCCAAATCTCACGTAACGTGAGAGTAGGGTACTAGCCTGATGGCGGACACCAACCTGCACATCGGCGAGGTGGCCGAGCGCGTGGGCCTCTCGCTGCGCACCGTGCGCTTCTACGAAGAGCAAGGGCTCATCACGCCCGAGGGCCGCACGGACGGAGGCTTCCGGCTGTACACCGACGAGCACGTCGATCGGCTGTTGCTCATCAAGCACATGAAGCCACTCGGCTTCTCGATCCAGCAGATGCGCGAACTCCTCGACACCCGCGACGCACTCGCCACGCTCTCACCCCACGACAGCGCCTACCGCGACGCACTGGTGCGGTTCGGCGCCTACGCCGACGCCGCATCAACGCGCGTCGCCGAGCTCAAGACAACGCTCGCCACCGCCGAAGCGCTTGCCCGCCAACTGCATCGCGAACGCCGCAGCCCGCAGGCGATCAAGAACCCCTGACAGGGGCGGTCCGCGATTCTCGCCCATCATGCACGCGGATGCCGCCGGCGCGCGCCGAGGGGCCGCGGCGGTGGCTCGACCGAGCGGACGCTACGCTGCTCGGCCCTGGTTGGTAGGGTCGGGCGCGGTGAGCCGGGAGGCCTGGTCGGCGCCGTGTTGCCATGTCCGAGCTCACCGACTTCGCCCTCATCGTCCTGGTTGTCGCGGGCGCGTTCTCGCTCTCGATCCTCGCGACGCAGCTGGGCAACCATCTGCCCGTTCCGGCGCCGGCGGTCTTCCTGGTCGCCGCCGCGGTGGCGTCCGATGTGTGGCCGGTGCTGCGCGAGGACGTCTCGGTGCGAACGGTCGAGCGTGTGGCCGTCATCGCGCTCATCGTCGTGTTGCTCAACGGCGGCATGGACACCGGCTGGCGGCGTTTCCGGGCGGCGGCCGGGCCGATCATGGCGATCGGGATCGCGGGCACCTTCATCACCGCGGCCGTGCTGACCGGCGCCGCGCACTGGCTGCTGGGGATGGACTGGAAGCTCGCCGGCGTCGTCGGCGCGGCGCTGGCGCCGACCGACCCGGCCGTCGTGTTCTCGGTGTTGGGCGGGCGCGAGATCGGCGGGCGCTCGGGCACCACGCTGGAGGGCGAGGCCGGCGTCAACGACCCGGCCGGCATCGCGCTGATGATCGGCGTGATCGAGCTCGCCACCCACGACGACGCGACGTTCCTGGTCATCGTCGAGGACTTCGTCGTGGAGATGGCGATCGGGCTGGTCTTCGGGCTGGCCGCCGCACGCGTCGTGCCTGCGCTGCGGCATGTCCGGCTGCCCAGCGAAGCGCTCTACCCGGTGTTCGTGGCGGTCCTGGCCGCGGTCCTGTACTCCGTCACGTCGCTGGCCGGCGGCTCGGGCTTTCTGGCCGTCTTCGTCGCCGGCCTCTTCCTCGGCGACGCGTCGATCCCCTACAAGACCGAGATCGAGCGCTTCCAGGGCTCGCTGGCTGGGCTGGCGGAGATCGTCGTCTTCATCGCGCTGGGCCTCACGATCGACATCACCCACCTCCCTGCCCAGACGTGGCTGCACGGCGCGGTGCTCGCGCTCGTGCTCGCCGCCCTCGCCCGCCCTCTCGCGGTCGCGCTCACCCTCACCGG
>DATIDZ010000079.1:0-25718 GCA_035456045.1 Caldimonas sp. | reverse complement strand
TGCGACGCGTGGTGATCTGGTCGCCGTCGATCAGCGCGAGCGGCGCGCCGGTCGCCGCGTCGTGCAGCAGGTAGCTCGCGTGCAGCGCGGGCAGGCCGCGCGCGGCGTTGCCCGGGGCGATGTTGACGACCTTGACCCCGTAGCAGCCGCCCTCCTGCCACGCCGGCATGACGAGGGAGGTGACCGGCTCGGCGCCCGGGGCGGCAAGCTCGAGCACCTGGCGCGGCGGCAGCGCGCAGCCCGCGGCGAACATCGCCTGCAAGGCCTCGACGAGCGGCGCGAAGCCCAGCCGCGCGCGCGTGTCATCGGCGCCGTAGAACCTCATCGCGCGGCGGCTAGAAGCCGACGATCGCCGTCAGGCCGACGGTCCAGTTGCGCGTCGGCGCCGGCTCGAAGTAGCGCGCATTGCCCTCGTTGACGATCACCGAGCCGGCGTAGCTGCGGCCGAAGAGGTTGTCGACGCGGGCAAAGCCGGTGAGGTCGACGCTGCCGACCCGCGCGACGTAGCCGACGTTGGCACCGAACGTCGCGAACCCGGCCGCGGCGTCCGAGTTGGCGTCGTTGACCCACACCTTGCTCAGCGCGCGCGCCTCGATGCCGCCGCGCAGGCCGCGCGGCGGCGCCCACGCGATCGCGCCGTACGCCGAATCGCCGGCGATGCCCGGGATGTGGTTGCCGGCGGGGATGACGAGGTTCGGTGTCGCGCACGGCGTCGCCGTGCAGGTCGCGAAGGCGTCGCGGTAACGCGCGTCGAGCCGGGTGTAGGCAAGCTGCGCGCGCAGGTCGCGGCGCAGCTCGCCGCTCCAGCCGACCTCCAGCCCGCGGCGCCGCGTCGAGCCGACGTTCTGGAACGTCGAGCGGCCGCCGACGTTGCTGAGCGTCGCGATCTCGTCGCTCGTTCGCGTCTCGAACAGCGCGACGTTGAGGTCGCCCCAGTCGTTGCGCGTCTTGACGCCGACCTCGAAGCTGTCGCTCTTGGCGGCGCCGAGCGCGAGATTGAGGCCGGTCTGGCCGCTCGGCCGGTAGGCGAGCTCGTTCAGCGTCGGCGTCTCGAAGCCGCGTCCGGCGGTGGCGTAGAGATGGAGCGACGGCGTGGCGGCGAACATCAGCGCGACCACGGGCAGCGTCGCGTCGAAGTCGAGCTTGCCGCTGTCGTCGGGATTCGGCGGAACGATGTAGTGGTCCTCGGACGAGAAGCGCACCTTGCTGTGGCGCACGCCGGCATGAACGGTCCACTCCGGCGCGAACTGCCACGAGCCCTGCACGTACTGGTCGAAGCTGTTGACGTCGTTGTTCTCGTCGCGGCGCAGCGCGCCCTCGACGCCGAGCGTCGTGCCGACGAAGTTCTGGAAGCCCCGGCGCTGCTCCTGGAGCGCGTCGTAGGTGACGCCGGCGACGAGCGTCGCGGGGCCGTCGGCGAGACGCGTCTTGGCCGTCCAGCGCACGTCGGTTCCCTGGTAGTCGCGGCCGAGGGCGATCACGCCGCCGGGATGCTGCGGGCTCGCTTGCGGCCCGACCGGGATCGCCTGGAACTGCTCGGTGTTGCGGTGGCCCGCGTAGGCGAGCGCCCGCAGCGAGTTGACGGCATCGAGGCGACGCTCGTAGACCAGGCCGAGCTGCGTCTGGTCGACGGTCTTGCTCGTGTCGAAGACGAGCGCCGCCGGATCGACGCCGCGCGGATCGGTGTCGAACTGGGCACGCGTCAGCCCGAGCGGATCCTGCGCCTTCGGCAAGGCGACGCTGTTGACGACGAGGGTGACGCGGTTGGCGTCGTCGTGCCACGTGAGCTTGGCGTTGCCGATGTTGCGCTCGGCTGCGCTGTGCTCGCGGTAGCCGTCGGTGCGAAAGGTGCTGCCGCTGACGACGTAGCCGAAGTCGCCGACGGCGCCGCTCGCCTTGAGGCCGAAGCGCAGGGCGCCGTAACTGCCGGCGGCGACGCTGGCCGCGACCGCGGGCGCACCGCTGCCCTCTTCGGTGAACACCTGGATGACGCCGCCCGAGGAATTGCCGTAGAGCGCCGAGAACGGGCCACGCAGGACCTCGATGCTGTCGGCCGAGCCGAGGTCGACGTTGGTGATCTGCCCCTGGCCGTCGGGCAGCGTCGCCGGAATGCCGTCGACGTAGAGGCGCACGCCGCGAATGCCGAAGGTCGACCGGGCGCCGAAGCCGCGCACCGAGATCTGCACGTCCTGCGCGTAGTTCTGGCGGTCGCGCGCGAGCAGGCCGGGGACGCCGCCGAGGCTCTCGGAGATGTTGACCTGCGGGCGAGCGTCGCGGATCGTGTCGGCGCCCACGCGGTCGATCGACGCCGGCAGCGAGAAAGGCGACTCGGCGGTGCGGGTCGCGGTCACCACGACCGGGGCGAGCCGGGCCGGTTCGTCGGCCGGTGCGCCCTGGGCCACGCCCGACGTCGGCGACGCAGCGCCGGCTGCCGCGGCGAGAGCGAGTGGCCGGGCCCACCGGCTCGCCTGAACGCCGGGCGCCTCGCGTTTCTTCGACATGGCGACAGGATATAGGGCGAACGGATGCACCTGCACGGGGCCCACCCTGCGTCGTGGCACGTGCGTGTCTGGGGTTTTCCCAAGTGGGTCCGAACGGCCGGGCGCGCATCATCGCCAGTGCCACGCCGCGCAACGACGAGCCCCGGCCGTCGACGCGGATGAGACTCATCGCAATCAAGGAGACGAGGAACATGACAGCAGCAGGAAAAGGGCGCGTCGCGCTGGTCACGGGCGGCATGGGCGGGCTCGGCGAGACGATCGCCGCCAAGATGGTCGACGCCGGCTACAAGGTCGTCGTCACGTACTCGCCCAGCAACACCAAGCACGGCGAGTGGGTCCAGGCGATGAAGGCCAAGGGCTACGACATCCTCGCGGTGCCGTGCGACGTCGCCGACTACGACTCGTGCGTGCGCGCGGTCGGCGAAGTGCAGAGCAAGGTCGGCGCGGTCGACATCCTGATCAACAACGCCGGCATCACGCGCGACATGACCTTCAAGAAGATGGACAAGGCCGCCTGGGACGCGGTCGTGCGCACGAACTTCGACAGCCTGTTCAACATGTGCAAGCAGGTCGTCGACGGGATGGTCGAGCGCAACTGGGGCCGCATCATCAACGTCTCGTCGGTGAACGGCTCCAAGGGCGCGTTCGGCCAGACCAACTACTCGGCCGCCAAGGCGGGCGTGCACGGCTTCAGCAAGGCGCTGGCGCTCGAGGTCGCCAAGAAGGGCGTGACCGTCAACACCATCTCGCCGGGCTACATCGGCACGAAGATGGTGACGGCGATCCCCGAGGAGATCCTCAACACCAAGATCCTGCCGCAGATCCCGGTCGGCCGGCTCGGCAAGCCCGAGGAAGTCGCCGGCTTGATCAACTACCTCGCCTCGGACGAGGCGGCTTTCGTGACCGGCGCGAACATCGCCATCAACGGCGGCCAGCACATGCAATGACGCCGTGTCGGCGCCGACCACAACAAGGAGCTTTCCCATGATCAAGGCCGGAATCGACCAGGACGCGCTGATCACGATGTTCGCGGAGGCGAGCAGCAAGCAGGGCGAAGCGCTTCGCAAGGCGGTCAGCGAGGCGACCCTGCGGGCGCTGCAGGGGCGCGAGCTGACGCTCGCCAACATCAAGAAGGTCGTCAAGAACGTCGCCGAGTCGGCGTCGACCGGCATCGCCCGCAACCCGGCGCCGGCGATGGACGTCGAGGGCCTGCTCGGCAAGGCGCTCGGCGGCATCGATTCGGCGCTGCTGCAGGCGGTCGAGGCGAACCGCAAGGCGCTCGAGCAGTTCGTGAGCGGCGGCGTCTCGCTGAGCGAGAAGCCGCTCAAGGAGGCGCTCGCGAACATCGAGAAGATGGAGGACGTGTTCTTCGCCGCCGTCGCCAAGGCGAGCGAGTCCGCCGGGCCGCTCCAAGGGCCGTGGCAGAGCGCGCTCGACGCCATGAAGATGAAGGGAAGCGCGACCGGCAGCCAGGCGACGCAGACGGTCGAGCAACTCATGGGCCAGGCGCAGACGATGCTGCGCAGCGGCCGCGCATCGGGCATGCGCGCCGCGCAGGCGATGCTCGACAGCTACGCGGCGCTGGCGAGCGGTGTGCTCATCGGCATGTCGGAAGGCCTGAAGGCTGGAACGCAGCAAGGCGCGGGCTCGGGCCGCGCCCGCGGCGACGCCGGCGGCAGCACCGCGGCACCGGCGGCGCCGCGCGCAGCGTCGAAGAAGAGCGGCGCAGCTCGCCGGCGATGACCGCCGGCTGACCGCACGGCGCGCCGGGCGTCAGCGCGGCGCGCGCGCCGCTGCGATCGCAGCGATGATGCCCGCGACCCGGTCGCTGACGGCCGGGTCGTGCCGGATCGGGCGGCCCCACTCCCGCTCCGTCTCGCCGCGCCCCTTGGTCGTCGCGTCGAGCCCGATCTTGCCGCCGAGGCCCGACACGGGCGAGGCGAAGTCGAGCGAATCGATCGGCGTGCGGTCGACCAGCACGCTGTCGCGCACCGGGTCCATCCGCGTCGTGATGGCCCAGATCACGTCCGGCCAGCTTCGGATGTCGACGTCGTCGTCGGTCACGACGATGAACTTCGTGTACATGAACTGACGCAGGAAGCTCCAGATGCCGAACATGACGCGCTTGGCATGGCCGGGATACTGCTTCCGGATGCTCACGATCGCCATCCGGTAGCTGCAGCCCTCGGGCGGCAGATAGAAGTCGACGATCTCGGGAAACTGCTTCTGCAGGATCGGCACGAAGACTTCGTTCAGGGCGACGCCGAGCACCGCCGGCTCGTCGGGCGGCTTGCCCGTGTACGTCGAGTGGTAGATCGGATCGCGGCGATGGGTGAGGCGCTCGATCTCGAACACCGGGAACCAGTCGGGCTCGTTGTAATAGCCGGTGTGGTCGCCGAACGGCCCTTCGAGCGCGTGCAGGTAGCCGCCGATCTCGCGGGTCGCCACGCCCAGCTCGCTGGTCCCCGTGAAGCCCAGAGGCGCCACCGGGATGTGACCTTCGAAGATGAATTCGGCGCTGGCCGGGACCTGGAGGAGGACGCCGGCGTCGCCGACGGCGCAGTCCGTCACCTCGGTCCGGCCGCCGCGCAGCAAGCCGGCGAACTGGTACTCGGAGAGGCTGTCCGGCACCGGCGTCACGGCGCCGAGCATCGTCGCCGGGTCGGCGCCCAGTGCGACGGCGATCGGAAACGGCTGCCCCGCCCTCGCGAGGGCGAACTCGCGGAAATCGAGCGCGCCGCCGCGGTGGGCGAGCCAGCGCATGATCACGTGCCGCCGGCCGATGACCTGCTGGCGATAGATGCCCAGGTTCTGGCGCAGGCGCGAGCCGGGCAGTCCTTGCGGACCGCGCGTGACGACCAGCCCCCAGGTGACCAGCGGCCCCGCATCGGCAGGCCAGCAGGTCTGCACCGGCAGCCGGCTGAGATCGATGTCGTCGCCGCGACGGTCGATCTCACGGCACGCCGCTTGGGCGGTGGACACCGGGCGCATCGTCCACAAGGTCCTGGCCATTTGTAACAGCCGACCGGCGTCGCGGAGCCCTTTCGGGGGCTCCGGTTCCTTGAGGTTGGCCAGCACGATACCGATGTCGCGCAGCCCGCTCACCTCTGTGGCGCCCATCGCCTTGGCGACCCGCGCGGTCGTGCCGAAGAGGTTGGCGAGGACGGGAATTGTGTAACCGACCGGATTTTCGAAAAGTAGTGCCGGACCGCCCTGACGAAGGGTGAAGTCACCGACCGCTGTCATTTCAAGCCGCGCGGAGACTGGCTCGCGAACCCGCGCGAGATCGCCTTCGGCCTCGAGCGACCGCAGGAAATGGCGCAAATCGGTGTACTTCATACGAAATCGCTATAAGAACTGCCCGGCCAAGGGTTGACCAGGAATTAAAGCGATTCCTAGAATCGCGCCGTTTTCGCAGCCGGTCCCTGGTTTGCTCCTGGACCGGCCAGAAAGCGGATTGCCGGGCCCGTCTCGGCGCCGCCCGCGGAATTATCGCCTTGCGAGGGCAGCCCCCCGGTTGCCCGATCGGGGCGTCGAAGGGGAAGACAACCATGACTTCACTGATGCAGGTCTGCACGCTCGCCCGCTCCTGGCGGACTGCGGTCGCCCGCTCGGGAGCCGTGTTCTTGCGTGACGTCGGCCACGGCCTGCTCGAGGTGGGCCACAACTCGCTCGCCCTGTTCGGCCTGCTGGTCGTGGGCCTCGCCTTGTTCGCGTCGAGCCGTTCCGACCTGCGCCATGCGATCGAGGCGCACACCTTGTCGTGGCTGCAGGCTCGCCACGAGGCCAGGATTCAAGCCGCCGCCGATCCGGACGCCGAGCCCGACCTGGGCGAGCCCGACGCGATCCTGCGGGCGACCGCTTCGGATCCGAAGGACCTGAGCCGCGCCCAGGCGTCGGTGGCTCTGTGGCTGTCGCGTCGCTATCACGTCGCGCCGGAGCCCGTCAGCCGGCTGGTCCAGGAGGCCTGGACGGTCGGCGCCCTCGTCGATCTCGATCCGACGCTGATCCTCGCCGTCATGGCGGTCGAGTCGAGCTTCAATCCGTTTGCCCAGAGCCCGGTCGGCGCCCAGGGACTCATGCAGGTCATGACCAAGGTCCATGACGACAAGTACGAGGCGTTCGGCGGAAGCCATGCCGCCTTCGACCCGGTCACCAACCTGCGCGTCGGCGTGCAGGTGCTGAAGGAATGCATCCGCCGCACGGGCAGCCTCGAGGCGGGCCTGCGTTCGTACGTCGGCGCCGCCAACTCCGGCGAGGACGGCGGCTACGCCGCCAAGGTGCTCGCGCAGCAGAGCATCCTTCGCCTCGTCGCCAGCGGCGGCAAGGTCGCAACGACGGCGGCCGTGACGCCGGCGGCGAAGACCCGCCCTGCCGCGGACGCGGCGACGCCTGCGGCGACGCCGGAGCCGCACGTCCCCACCCCCGCGGACCCCGCGCCCGCTCCGGACAAGATCGCCTTCCTGCACTGACCGGGTCGCTGACCGCCGCGGCGCTCGGCCGCGCCGCATTCGCTCCGCTACACTGACATCGCCGTGCGACTGGCGATGCGGCTCCCCGTGGAGCCCGAGGTGGGTCACCACCGGGAAGCACGGTCGGCACCTGCGTCGCTCGTGTCGGTCGAGCCGTTCGCCTGGGCCGCCCCGCGAGCCGTCGCAACCGATTCGCGCGGATTGCCTTGAAGGACGGCCTCCATGTTCGATCGCACCACTTCCACCCTGGCTCACGTCGATCCGGAGATCGCCGCGGCGATCGCCGCCGAGAACCGGCGCCAGGAAGAGCACATCGAGCTCATCGCCTCCGAGAACTACGCGTCGCCGGCGGTGATGGCGGCGCAGGGCAGCCAGCTCACCAACAAGTACGCCGAGGGCTACCCGGGCAAGCGCTACTACGGCGGCTGCGAGTTCGTCGACGTCGTCGAGCAGCTGGCGATCGATCGCGTCAAGAAGCTGTTCGGCGCCGGGTACGCGAACGTGCAGGCGAACTCGGGCTCGCAGGCCAACCAGGCCGTGCTGTTCGGCCTGATCCAGCCGGGCGACACGATCATGGGCATGAGCCTCGCCGAGGGCGGCCACCTGACCCACGGCATGGCGCTCAACATGAGCGGCAAGTGGTTCAAGGTCGTGAGCTACGGCCTGACCGCCGCCGAAGAAATCGACTACGACGCGATGGAGCGCCTCGCCCACGAGAGCAGGCCCAAGCTCATCATCGCCGGGGCCTCGGCGTACAGCCTGAAGATCGACTTCGCGCGCTTCGCGAAGGTCGCCAAGGACGTCGGCGCCTGGTTCATGGTCGACATGGCGCACTACGCGGGCCTGATCGCCGCCGGCGTCTATCCGAACCCGCTGCCGCACGCGCACGTGGTCACGTCGACGACGCACAAGAGCCTACGCGGCCCGCGCGGCGGGATCGTCCTGATGAACGACGAGGCGATCGCGAAGAAGATCAACAGCGCGATCTTCCCGGGCATCCAGGGGGGCCCGCTGATGCACGTCATCGCCGCCAAGGCGGTGGCGTTCCAGGAAGCGCTCGCACCCGAGTTCAAGACGTATCAGCAGCAGGTGGCGAAGAACGCCCTCGTCCTCGCCGAGACGCTCGCCGAACGAGGCCTTCGCATCGTCAGCGGCCGGACCGAGAGCCACGTCATGCTCGTCGACCTGCGGCCCAAGGGAATCACCGGCAAGGACGCCGAGACGGTGCTCCAGTCGGCGCACATGACGTGCAACAAGAACGGCATCCCCAACGATCCGCAGAAGCCGATGGTGACGAGCGGCATCCGTCTCGGCACGCCGGCGCTGACGACGCGCGGCTTCGCCGAGAACGAGACGCGCCAGACCGCTCATCTCATCGCCGACGTGCTCGACCGGCCGACCGACGAGGGCAACATCGCCGCCGTGCGCACCAAGGTCGCAACCCTCACGCGCGACTTCCCGGTCTACAGATAACCTTCCCGGGGTCGCACCGCGACCCCGCTGTCCTTCGAACATTCATGCGTTGTCCGTTCTGCAGCCATGAGGACACCCAGGTCGTCGAGACGCGCGACTCCGACGAGGGCGACGTCGTGCGCCGGCGCCGGCGCTGCCAGAGCTGCGACAAGCGCTTCACCACGTACGAGCACGCCGAGATCGCGCTGCCGTCGGTCGTCAAGAAGGACGGCACGCGCGCCGAGTTCGACCCGGCGAAGATCCGCGCGTCGATGACCCTCGCGTTGCGCAAGCGTCCGGTCAGCGTCGAGCAGATCGACGCCGCGATCGAGCGCATCCAGGACAAGCTGCTCAACAGCGGCGCCAAGGAAGTGCTGTCGGCCAAGCTCGGCGAGCACGTGATGCGCGAGCTCAAGCGGATCGACAAGGTGGCCTACGTCCGCTTCGCGTCGGTCTATCGCAGCTTCGAGGACGTCGACGAGTTCCGGCAGCTGATCCGCGACATCTGAGCCGTCCCCCGGGGGCCACCCGGCGGACCCCCGGCGTTTCCCCTCCCGAGGGATCGCGTCGCGGGCACGGCGTTCCTACAGTGCTGGCATGGCAACGACGCATGCAGCACGCACGACCGGCAGCCGCCGGCAACGCGGACTCACGCTGCTCGAGCTGGCGATCGTCGTCGCCATCGTCGCGATCGTCGCCGCCGCGGCGGTGCCCTCGTTCTCGGCGCTGATCGAGGCGCGCCGGCTCGACAGCGCGGCGACCCGCCTTGCCGCCGACGTCCAGCTTGCGCGCAGCGAGGCGATCGCTCGCAACCGCCCGCTTCGCCTCAGCCTTCTCGCCGGCGCGGGCGCGACGTGCTGGATCGTCCACAGCGGCGCCTCGGCCGACTGCCGCTGCAGCGACGGCGCCGGCGCGGTGTGCGGCGGCAGCGCGCGCCTGGTCACGGGCGTCGTCCTCGCCGACCGCGAGCGGGTCGGCGTCACCGGCAATGTCGCCTCGATCGCCTTCGACCCGCTGCACGGCACGAGCACGCCGACCGGCACGCTGCGCATCGTCGGCGCGCGCGGCGGCGCGGTCCACCACGTCGTCAACGTCGTCGGCCGGGTGCGTTCGTGCTCGCCCGCGGGTGCGGTGCCCGGCTATTCCCCTTGCTGATCCCGAAGGAAATCCATGAACCCGACCCCTCGCCCCATTTCGCCGCGATCGACTCGAGGCACGCGCGGCTGCACCGGCTTCACGCTGATCGAGACGATGGTCACCTTCGGCATCGCGGGCGTCCTCTCCAGCGTCGCCTATCCGAGCCTGGAAGGCCAGGTGATGCGGGCGCGCCGCAGCGACGCGCTCGTCGCCCTCATGCAGGCACAGCTCGCGCAGGAGCGCTTTCGCGCCAACAACGCCAGCTACGGCAGCGGTGCCGATGCCGGCGTGCGGCCGACGTCGCCCGCGGGCCACTACCGCGTCGAGGTCGTCTCCAGCGGCGCGTCCGGCTTCGAGCTGCTGGCCTCCGCCGTTTCGGGTCAGGCGCGCGACGCGAAATGCCGCTACCTGCGCCTGACGCTCGCCGATGCCACGCTGGTCTACGCGTCGGGCAGCGATTCGACCACCGCGAACGGCAGCGACGTCAACCGCGTCTGCTGGAGCCGGTGATGGCAAGGCGTCGCGCGCGCGGGATGTCGCTGATCGAGCTGCTCGTCGGCGCCGCCGTCGGCCTGATCGTCGTCGCCGCCGCCGGAAGCGTCGTCGCTGCGCACCAGGCGGCAGCGCGCCGCGTGCAGATCGAGGCGCGGCTGATGCAGGACCTGCGCGGAGCCGCCGAGCTCGTGTCGCGCGACCTGCGCCGCGCCGGCCACTGGGCAGCGGCCGCCTCGGGCGTGCGCCGCGGCGACGAGCCTGCCGCCGTCAATCCGCACACCGCGATCGCGGCGGCGAGCGGCCCGGCCGCCGTCGTCGCGCTCAGCTTCTCGACCGGCGCGGGCGATCCCGCCGTCGTCGCCGCCGGCGAGCGGTTCGGCTTTCGCCTTCACAACGGAGCGATCGAGATGCAGCTCGGCGATCGCAACTGGCAGGCGCTCAGCGACCCGGGAACGATCGTCGTCACGTCGTTCACGATCATGCCGCGACTCGACGAGGCCGACCTCGCGAGTTTCTGCGCCGGTCCTTGCACGGCAGGCAGCGTGACGTGCCCGCCCCGCCAGCAGGTGCGCAGCTACGAGGTCGGCATCGCCGGTCGATCGCCGATCGACGCACTGACGACGCGCGAGCTGCGCAGCGTCGTCCGCGTCCGCAACGACGTCGTCGTCGGCAGCTGCGAGGCCTGACAGCAATGTTCAATCGCTTATCCGTCCGCACGTCGCCTCGATCGGCGGGCTGTCGGCGGCAGCAGCGCGGCGTGGCTGCACTCTTCGTCACGGTCATGCTGTGCTTCGCGATGGTGCTTGCCGTCGCGGTCGCCCACCGCAACGTCGTCGTCGAAGAGCAGCGATCGGCCAACGAGCTGCGCGCCGCGAGCGCCTTCGAGGCGGCCGAGGCGGGTCTCGACTGGGCGCTCGTGCGCGTCAACGATCCGACGCCGATCGGTGTCGATTGCCTGCCGAGCGGGGAGGCGACGGCGCGGTCGTTTCGCGATCGCCTGATGCGGATCGACGTTCCGTCGGGCGAGGTCGCACTCCGCACCTGGATCGACGGAGGCACGCCTGTGCCGCTGCAGGCTGCCTGCATTCGCAGCGCCGACGGCTGGGCGTGTCGCTGCCCTCTGGACGGCCGACCCGCGCTGCCGGCATCGGTGGGCAACGCCATGGCGCCGGCGTTCGTCGTCGAGCTCGCCGCATCGTCACGACCCGACGTGGTTCGCGTCGTCGCGACCGGCTGCACGCGCAGCGACGCCGGTCCGACATGCGCCGCGAGCGCCGACACGGCGAGCGAGGCGACGGCTCGGCTCGAAGCGGCGTGGGCGCTGCTGCCGGCGCTGCGTTCCGTTCCCGCGGCGGCGCTGACGGTACAAGGCGACGCCGACGTCGGTGCCGCCTCGCTCGGCGTCCGCAACGTCGACGCCGCGAGCGGCGGGCTGGCTGTTCACGCCGGCGGCCGCGTCGCCGCGACGGCGCTTCGAATCGGCGCGCCGCCAGGAGCGCCCCTGGCTGCATCGCTGGCGTCCGACGACACGTCGCTGCGCGCGCTGTCGGCCGACCGCTTCTTCGCGCGGATCTTCGGCATGGCAAGGGCGGCGTGGGCCGATCAGCCCGCGGCACGCCGCGTCGACTGCGCCAGCGATTGCGCCGACGCGGTCGCTGCGGCCATTGACGCCGGCCGGCGCCTTCTCGTCATCTTCGGCGACGCGACGGTCACCGGGCCCGCGCATCTCGGCAGCGCCGACGACCCGATCGTCATCGTCACCAGCGGCGCCCTGCGCTTGTCCGGCGACATCGAGCTTCATGGCGTCGTCCATGCCGGCACGCTCGAGTGGAACGACACGACCCCGGGCGGCGCTTTCGTTCGGGGCGCCGTCGTCGCGGGCAGCTACCGCGGCAACGCAGCCGTCGACCTGCACCGCGACGCAGCGGTCCTGTCGCGGCTCGCCGCGGCCCAGGGCAGCTTCGTTCGCGTCAACGGCAGCTGGAAGGACTTTCCATGAGCGCTCGCGCCCTCCGCGAGGGTCGCTCCGATGCGCGGCATCAACGCGGCGTCACCCTGGTCGAATCGCTCGTCGCCTTCGTCGTCCTCGCCCTCGGCACGGCGGCCGCAGCGCACCTGCAGAGCCAGCTCCGCCTTGCCGGCGACGTCGCCCGCGAGCGGTCGGAGGCGATTCGCCTCGCCCAGGCGGCGAGCGAGGACATGCGCTCGTTCGCCGCGCTCGACGACGCCTCCTCGGGGCGCACCTTCAACGCCATCACGAGCGGCGCCGGGTCGGTCGCCGCGGCGTCGTCGCCGGCGTCGGCGCATGCCGACTACCGCATCGAGCGCCGCATCGACGATCTGCCGGGTGCCGCCGGCAAGTCGACCCGTGTCGTGGTGCGATGGCGCGACCGCGGCAACGGCGAGCGTGAAGTGGCGCTGCACTCGTTCATCGCCGGCATCGCGCCGGCCTACGCCGGCGCGCTTGCGCTCTCGACCGGCATCGTCCCGAGCGCACCGCGCGGCGCCTTCGAGCGCGCGCCGGGCTTGCCGCTGACCGCGCGCAGCCTCGGCGGTGGACGAAGCGCGTGGAAGCCGAGCGACGGCGGCCCCCTCGCGCTCGTCTTCGACGACCGCACAGGCGCCATCGTCGGCCGCTGCGACGGCGTGGCGGCGCGGTTGGCGACGCGCGACCTCTCGGCCGCGGCGCTGTCCGGCTGCGCCACCGGTCGCTGGCTCTTCGTCGCCGGAACGATCCGCTTTGCCTCGACGACGGCCACCGATGCGGCCGCTCCGCCGTTGCCCACCGCGATCGCGATCATGCTTCGCGACGGCGACTATCCTGCAGCGCCCGCGTGCTTCAGCGAAGCGAGGAAAACCGTGCGCTACGTCGTCGACGGCAGCCTCCACCTGGACGACGTCGCCATCGACGCGATCCCTGCAGCCGCCGGCCTGGCCTCGTGGGACGACACCGGCGATCGCTTCCTGGCCTGGCACTGCGTCGTGAGCCCGCGCGCCGACGGTCGTTGGACCGGCCGCGTCGCGCTGGTCGGCGATGGCTGGACCATCGGCACGGGCCGCAGCGAACGCCGCGTCTGCCGCTACGTGGGCCCGGGCGCCGATGCGATCGATGCGAACATCGCGTCTGTGCGCGACGATGTCGACGTCGGCGCCGCGCTGCTCGGACGCCATTTCCTGGTCGTCGGCGGCGGCGAGCGCTGCCCGAGCGAACCGCGCACCGTGCCTTATCAGCCCTGAACGAGATGCGTCACCCCACGCCGCGATGACCGCCACCGCTTCGACCGATGTCGCCGCCCCCATGCGCGAAGCGCTCGCGCTTGCGGCGCACGCGGTCGGCCTGTCAGATCCCAACCCGCGCGTCGGCTGCGTCATCGTGGGCTCCGACGGCCGGGTCGCCGGCCGAGGCCACACGCAGGAAGCGGGCGGCGCGCACGCCGAAGTGATGGCGCTTCGCGATGCCGAGGCGCGCGGCGTCGACGTTCGCGGCGCGACCGTGTACGTCACGCTCGAGCCGTGCGCCCACCACGGCCGCACGCCGCCATGCGCCGACGCGCTCGTCGAGGCCGGCGTCGGCCGCGTCGTCATCGCGCTGCGCGATCCGAACCCGCTGGTCTGCGGCCGCGGCGCCAGTCGGCTCGAAGCGGCCGGCATCGTCGTGCAGTGGAGCGGCGGCGGCCAAGAGTCCCGCGAGCTCAACATCGGCTTCGTCTCGCGCATGGAGCGCGGTCGCCCGTGGCTTCGCCTCAAGGCGGCGATCTCGCTCGACGGCCGCACGGCGCTCGCCGACGGCACGAGCCGGTGGATCACCGGCGAGGCGGCGCGCAGCGACGGCCACGCCTGGCGCAAGCGCGCGAGCGCGCTGCTGACCGGCGTCGGCACCGTGCGCGAGGACGACCCTCGACTCGACGTGCGCCTGGTCGCGACCGCGCGCCAGCCGCTGCGCGTGGTCGTCGATTCCCGCCTCGAGATGCCGCCGACCGCCCGCATCCTGGCAGCACCGGGATCGGTGCTCGTGTATGCCGCGGTCGACCCCGCCGGACGCCGCCAGGCGATCGAGGACCGGGGCGCCGAGGTCGCGCTCCTTCCCGATCCGGCCGGCAAGGTCGATCTCGCGGCGATGCTCGCCGACCTCGGCAAGCGCGGTGTCAACGAGCTCCACGTCGAAGCCGGCGAGAAGCTCAACGCCTCGCTGCTCGCCGCCGGCCTCGTCGACGAGCTGCTCGTCTACGTCGCGCCGCGATTGCTCGGCAGCGGCCGCGCCCTCGCGGCGCTCGCGCCGATCGCGCGCCTCGAGGAAGCGCCCGGCTTCGCGTTCACGAGCGTCGAGCGCGTCGGCACCGACCTGCGGCTGCTGCTGCGGCCCCTGGCCGCGCCGCGACCGGCGGCGGCCCGCCCGGCCTGACCGACGCCCTCCCTCCCGCCGACGCGGCAAATCGAAGGCACCGCGGCGCATCGAGGGCGCTGACGCCTGGGCGACGCCGCCCGGCGCCGCAGGCGAGGACAATCGGCGCATGTTCACCGGCATCGTCAGCGGCATCGGCCGGATCGTCGACGTCCGCGCCCTGGGCGCCGGCGCATCGTTCGGCAAGGCGCTGAGCATCGACGCGCCCGCCGGCTGGCTCGGCGATTCGGCCATCGGCGACAGCATCGCCCTGGCCGGCGCGTGCATGACGATCGTCTCGATCGACGCGGCGCGCCACCGCTTCCAGGTCGAGGTCTCGGCGGAGAGCCTCGCCGCGACGCACGGGCTCGACGCCGCCGGCGAAGTCAATCTCGAAAAGGCCTTGCGCGCGGGCGATCGGCTCGACGGTCATCTCGTCAGCGGCCACGTCGACGGCGTCGGCACCGTGACTCGCTTCGCGCGCGCGGGCGAGTCGTGGCTGCTCGAGGTCGCCGCGCCGACCGCGCTCGCGCGCTATCTCGCGCTGAAGGGATCGATCGCCGTCGACGGCGTCAGCCTCACCGTCAACAGCGTCGTCGACGGCGCCTCGGCGTGCACGTTCGGCGTCAACCTGATTCCGCACACCGTCGAGCACACAACCTTGCGCGGCCTGGCCGTCGGCCGCCGCGTCAATCTCGAGGTCGACACCATCGCGCGCTACGTCGAGCGAATGCTCGCAGCGCGAGCGGACTGACCCTCCCCGGCGCTCGCGCCTTCCCGCCACCTACAATTTCAACCACCATGCCGATCGCACCGATTCCAGAGCTCGTCGCCGAGCTGGCCGCCGGCCGGATGGTCATCCTGGTCGACGAGGAAGACCGCGAGAACGAGGGCGACCTCATCCTCGCGGCCGATCGCGTCACGCCCGAAGCGATCAACTTCATGGCGCGCTTTGCGCGCGGCCTGATCTGCCTGACGCTGACGCGCGAGCGCTGCGAGCGCCTGCAGCTGCCGCCGATGACGGCGAAGAACGGTGCCCAGCACGGCACCGCATTCACCGTCTCCATCGAAGCGGCGACCGGCGTCACGACGGGCATCTCGGCCGCCGACCGCGCCCGTACCGTGCAGGCGGCTGTGCGCCGCGACGCCAAGGCGAGCGACCTCGTCCAGCCCGGCCACATCTTCCCCTTGCAGGCGCAGGACGGTGGCGTCCTCATGCGCGCCGGCCACACCGAAGCGGGGTGCGACCTCGCGGCGATGGCCGGCCTCTCGCCGGCGGCCGTCATCTGCGAGGTGATGAACGACGACGGCACGATGGCGCGCCTGCCCGACCTGATGAAGTTCGCCGCCGAGCACGGGCTGAAGATCGGCACGATCGCCAGCCTGATCGAGCACCGCAGCCGCAACGAATCGCTGATCGAGCGCATCGGCAGTCGCAAGATGCTCACGCAGCAGGGCGAGTTCACCTGCACCGCCTACCGCGATCGCACCGGCGGCATGCACCTGGCGCTCACCCACGGAAGCTGGTCGCCGAGCGACGAGGTCCTGGTGCGCGTGCACGAGCCGCTGTCGGTGCTCGACCTGCTCGACGCCGGCCCCGGCGATCACTCGTGGCCGCTGCCGCGCGCCCTGGCGGCGCTGCAGCGCGGCGAGCGCGGTGCCGCCGTGCTCCTCAACTGCGGCGAGGACGCGCAAGCGCTCATGCCGCGCGCGCTCGCGCGCAGCCGCGGCGCACGCCAGCCCTCGCTGCCGATGGACCTGCGCACGTACGGCATCGGCGCGCAGATCCTGCGCGACCTCGGCGTCGCCCGGATGAAGCTGCTCGGCAGCCCGCGCCGCATGCCGAGCCTGCTCGGCTACGGCCTCGAGGTGACCGGCTACCTGGCCGACGAGCCGGTCGTCGCGCCCACGCCGGTCGTCCATGCGCAACGCTGAGCGCGGCGAGCCGGCGCGCCTCGACGGCCGCGAGCTGCGCGTCGGCATCGTCCAGGCGCGCTTCAACGTCGAGCTCACCGACGCCATCGCGCACGCCTGCCGCACCGAGCTCGTGGCGCTCGGCGTCTCGCCGAGCGACATCACCCACATCACGGTTCCCGGCGCGCTCGAGATCGGCGCCGTCCTGAATGCGCTCGCCGACGCCGACGAGCACGACGCGCTGATCGCGATCGGCTGCGTCATCCGCGGCGAGACGTACCACTTCGAGCTGGTCGCCAACGAGAGCGCATCGGCGGTCACGCGCGTCGGCATCGACCACGGACTGGCGATCGCCAACGCCATCCTCACCTGCGACACGCCGGCGCAGGCGCAGGCGCGTGCGCAGGAGAAGGGCCGCGACGCGGCGCGCGTCGCGGTCGAGATGGCCAACCTGCTCGACGAGCTCTCGTGAGCACGGGCGAAGGCGCCGCGGGCGCGCGCCGCCCCCGCGCCGGCACGCGCCGCGTGGCACCGAAGTCGGCGCGGCGCAAGTCGCGCGAGTTCGCGCTGCAGGGGCTCTACGAATGGCTCATCGGCGGCGCCGACGCCGGCGTCATCGATGCCCACGTCCGCGAGCAGGACGGCTTCGACAAGTGCGACCTCGCCTACTTCGACCTGATCCTTCACGGCGTCATCCGCGAGGCGACGGAGATCGACGCGCACGTCGCCCGGCACATCGATCGCAAGGCCGAGCTGCTGTCGCCGGTCGAGCACGCGGCCCTGATGATCGGCACGTTCGAGCTCATGCGCTGCATCGACGTGCCGTACAAGGTCGCCATCAACGAAGCGGTCGAGCTCGCCAAGAGCTTCGGCGGCACCGACGGCCACAAGTACGTCAACGGGGTGCTCGACAAGGCCGCGGCCGAGCTGCGTCCCAGCGAAGTCGAAGCGGCGCGCGCCGCCCGCGGCTGACGGCGTTCACGCCGCCCGTCGGCGCGAATGTGGCGCCGGTGCGGCACAGGCGTGACGCGGTCCCGTTCATTGGTGAACTTGTGTTACGAACGTAGGCCCACGAGCGTTTTTCACGGGCCTCGGCCCATCGGGTCACTTAAGCTGGCGCGGTGAGCAGTTCGCCGCCGCCTTCCGTGCCTTCCTCCGATTCCGAGCCCGCGCCGCTGCCGACGATTCCGGGCGTCGGGCTGTGGAGCGATTCCGACCCGCCGGCGGTCCCGGTGACGCCGCCGGTCGCGTTCAGCGGCCTGGTCGCCACGCCCGCCGATCGCGCGATGCCGACGATCGGCCACATTGGCCGCTACGCGCTCAAGTACCAGCTCGGCGAAGGCGGGCTCGGCACCGTGTTCGCGGCGCACGACCCGCTGCTCTCGCGCCTGATCGCCGTCAAGACCCTGAACGTCAAGGTCCCCGAAGCGGAGCGCGAGTCCTTCAACGCGCTGTTCCTGAACGAAGCGCGCGCGGCCGGCGGCCTCAGCCACCCGCACATCGTCACCGTCTTCGACGCCGGCATCAGCGACGAGCGCGCCTACATCGCGATGGAGCTGCTGAAGGGCCGCGATCTGCGCCAGCTGCGCCAGGAAGGCTGGCGCGCGACGCCGGCGCAGGCGGCGCTCATCATCCGCCGCGTCGCGGACGCGCTCGCCTTCGCGCATTCGAAAGGCGTGATCCATCGCGACATCAAGCCGGCCAACATCTTCATGGTCGGCCGCACGCAGCCGCGCGTGCTCGACTTCGGCATCGCCCGCGTCGCCCACCAGCAGGAAAGCAACGACCCGCACTCCGGCGCCGGCTCGCCGTACTACATGGCGCCCGAGCAGGTGCGGCGCGAGCTCTCAGACCGGCGCGCCGACGTGTTCTCGCTCGGCGTCGTGTTCTACGAGCTGCTGACCGACGTCAAGCCGTTTCGCGGCGAGTCGCTCGCGCAAATCCGCGACGCGGTGCTCAATCACGAGCCACCCCTTGCCAACAAGGTCGATTCGGCCGTTCCCAAGGCGCTCGCCGCGATCGCCGCGCGCGCGATGGCCAAGGATCCCGAGCACCGCTTCCGCTCGGCGCGATCGCTCGCGCGCGAGCTTCGCCAGTGGCTCGACGACAACCCCGTCAACGCCGACGGCGAGAAGACCGCGCCGTTCGAGGCGCAGCCGGTCAAGCCGAGCGGACTCGTGCTCGGCGCCGTGGTCGCGGCCGGCATCGCCGCCGTCACCGCGGCGATCGCCACCTGGGTCGTGCTCGTCCCGTCGACACCCGCCCTCGCCGACGCCGCGCCGGCGCCCGTCGAGGCGCGCACGATGGGCGCCGCGACCCGCGCCGAGGGGGAGCCTTCGACCCTGGCATCCTCCGAAAGCGCGACGACCGGCGGCATGCTCGCCGCGCCGCAGTCGCCTTCCGCGGCCGAGATCGCCGCGACGATTGCGCCAGCGGTCGACACCGCTCCGGCGATTCCGCCGACGCTGACGCCACCAGCGCCAACGCCGACGACCGCGCCGATCGGCGCAGCGCCGGCCGCGACGACGGTCAAGGCGGCGGCCGCCGTGCCGGTGATGCCCGCGCCGCCGACCGCACCGCGCGAATCGGCGAAGGACAGGAAGGCGCGCGAAGGCCGCGAACGCGAAGCGCGCGAGAACGACGCCCGCGTCGCGGCCGCGGCGCGCCTCGTCGCGCCGGCGACCGGCACGGTCCGGATCGCGATCAGCCCCTGGGGCCTCGTCGAGGTCGATGGTGCGTCGTCGGGCGCCGCGCCGCCGATCACCGAGCTCACGCTCGCCGAAGGGCGTCACCAGATCGTCGTCCGCAACGGCGACTACGCTCCGTACACGGCGTCGATCAACGTGACCGCGGGGCAGACGATCTCCGTGCGCCACAAGTTCGGCTCGTGAGGCTGCTCGAGCGGCTCGCGATAGGATGGGCCCCCTGGCTGATGGCGGGCTGCATGCAGGCATCGCCGCCGCCCCTCGGCCTCCTCGACGTCACCGCCCGGCCGGCGGAGCGAGCCCTCCTCGCCGGACTCAAGGCCTATGACGACGCCCAATACGACGCTGCCGACCGTCTCTTCCGCGAAGCGCTCGCCGCGGGACTGGTGTCGCCGCGCGACCGTGCGGAGGCGCACAAGCGCCTCGCCTTCATCCACTGCGCGGCCGCCCGCCTCGTCGACTGCGAGGCGGAGTTCAAGCTCGCGCGTCAGTCCGATCGCAACTTCGCGCTCGACAAGTCGGAGGCCGGTCATCCGGTCTGGGGCCCGGTGTACAAGAAGCTGCAGCCCTGAGGGCCGTCGCGGCGCGGCCCCGCGCCCCGAGTGCTCGCGATGACACGGACGCCGCCCCCGGACTTCAGCGCGACGATGCGCATCTACTGGGAAGACACCGACGCGGCCGGGATCGTCTTCTACGCCAACTACCTCAAGTTCTTCGAGCGTGCGCGCACCGAGTGGCTGCGCAGCGTCGGTTTCAGCCAGGAATCGTTGCGCACCGACGCCGGCATCGCCTTCGTCGTCAGCGAGACGCGGCTCAGGTATCGTCGCCCTGCGCGCCTCGACGACGTCATCGATGTCAGCGTTGCCGTCGTCCACCTCGGCCAGGCCAGCCTCGAGATCGCGCAGGAGGCGCGTCGGGCCGGCGAATTGCTGGCCGATGGCACGATCCGCATCGGCTGCGTCGAGCTCGGAAATTTCCGGCCCTGCCGAATCCCCAACGACATCCGCCTCGCCATTCATCGATGAACCAGGATTTCTCGATCGTCACGCTCGTGCTGCACGCGAGCATCGTCGTGCAGGTAGTGATGGCCGGGCTCATGATCGCCTCGCTCGCCAGCTGGACGGTCATCTTCGGCAAGCTCTTCGGCCTGCGCCGCACCAAGGCGGCCAACGACGAGTTCGAGCGCGAGTTCTGGGCCGGCCGCAACCTCAACGACCTCTACACCGATGCGACGAAGCGGGTCGGCGACGCGCCGATGGAGCGCATCTTCGCCTCCGGCATGCGCGAGTTCTTCAAGCTGCGCGAGAAGCGCGTCATGGACACGGGCGCGCTTCTCGACGGCGCGCGGCGGGCGATGCGGGCGAGCTTCCAGCGCGAGCTCGACGCGATCGAGTCGAACCTTTCGTTCCTCGCCTCGGTCGGCTCGGTATCGCCGTACGTCGGCCTGTTCGGCACCGTGTGGGGAATCATGCACGCGTTCATCGGCCTGTCGAACATGACGCAGGTGACGCTCGCCACCGTCGCGCCGGGCATCGCCGAGGCGCTCGTCGCCACCGCGATCGGCCTGTTCGCCGCGATCCCGGCGGTGATCGCCTACAACCGCTTCGCGCGCGACATCGACCGCATCGCCGGCCAGCTCGAGAGCTTCATCGAGGAGTTCTCGAACATCCTGCAGCGCAACGCCGGCGCGATGCCGGCGCCGGTGCCCGCGCCGCCGGCCGTGACGGCGACGCGCTGATGCCTGCCGTCGCGCACCGCGGCGCGCGCCGCCGCACGATCAGCGAGATCAACATGGTCCCGTTCATCGACGTCATGCTGGTGCTGCTGATCATCTTCATGGTGACCGCGCCGCTCATCACCGCAGGCGTCGTCGACCTGCCGACCGTCGGCAAGGCGCAGCAGATGAAGGATGCGCACGTCATCGAGCTCGTCGTCGGTGCCGACGAGAACCTGCGCCTGCGCCTCGACGGCAAGGACGTCGCGCCGCTCGCCCTCGCCGACGTCGCCGCGCGCGTGCGAGATGCGCAGGCCGGCGTCGCGACTACGCCCGTCGTGATCTCCGCAGACCGCAGCGTGCGCTACGAGTCGGTCGTCAAGGTGATGGACGCGCTGCAGCGCGCCGGCATCCAGCGGGTCGGCCTGTCGGTGAAGAGTCAGCGCAGCGGGTGATGCCGATGTCGGGGCCGTGCCGATGAACGCCGCCGCGCTCGAGCGCGACATGTTCGCGCCGCACCAGCCGCCCGGCATGCGCTCGGGGCTGGCACTGGCGGTCCTGGCCCATGTCCTGCTGATCCTCGCGCTCGCGTGGAGCGTCAACTGGAAGGCGAGCGAGCCCGAAGGCGTCGTCGCCGAGCTCTGGTCGGCGTTGCCGCAAACGGCCGCGCCGCGGCCCGCGCCGCTGGAGCCGAAGCCGGCGCCTCCGGTCGAGCCGAAGCCGGCGCCACCCGTGGCCAAGCCCCAGCCGGCGCCACCGCCGCCGGCCGATGCGCAGATCGCGGTCGAGCGCGCCGCGCGCGAGAAGGCTCGTCGCGAGGAAGCCGAGCGCGTCGAGGCGGCGCGCCAGGCCGAGCTGCGCAAGCGCGAAGACGCCAAGCGCGAGGAGGCCAAGCGGGCCGACGCCAAGCGCGTCGAGGCCGAACGCCAGCGCGCCGCCGAGCAGGCCGAGCAGAAGAAGCTCGCCGAGCAGGCGAAGAAGGACGAGGCGCGCCAGGCGGCGATCCGCGAGGCCAACCTGCGCAGGATGATGAAGGAGGCCGGCACCAGCGACGACCCCGGCGCGACCGGCACCGCGGCGCGCACCTCGGGTCCTTCGGCGAGCTACGCGGGCCGCATCAAGGCGCGCATCAAGCCCAACATCGTGCTCACGTCGTCGGTCGCGGGCAATCCCGCGGCGACGATCGAAGTGCGGGTCGCCCCCGACGGCACGATCGTCGCGCGCAAGCTGGTGAGCTCCAGCGGCTCGCCCGCCTGGGACGAGACGGTCCTGCGCGCGATCGACAAGACCGAGGTGCTGCCCAAGGACACCGACGGGCGGGTGCCGC
Source organism: Caldimonas sp. (assembly GCA_035456045.1). Lineage (GTDB taxonomy): Bacteria > Pseudomonadota > Gammaproteobacteria > Burkholderiales > Burkholderiaceae_C > Schlegelella_A. Next base: position 3,620 of record DATIDZ010000079.1, on the reverse strand, counting down.
CGGTGATCAGCATCACCTTTCGCCCGCTCGACTAACCAAGGAGGCGCGAGGCAACCGCGCTACGGCTCGAGCGCGATGCTGCTCACGTAGGCGACGCTGTGGCTCTGCGTGTTGTCGGAATCCGCGCCCACGGCGATGCCGACGATCGGCGGCACGACCGTGCTCTCGTCGCGGAAGAGCTTGAGGAAGTCGGCGCCGACGTCGCGCTTCTCGGCGACCCACTTGTTGAGGCGGTCGGTGCCGCTCTCGAGGACGATGTAGCGCATGCGCCGCGTGAACGCGTTGTCGAGCGTCGTCCCGACCGGCAGCTTCGCGTCCCAGACATAGCAGACCGTCGCCGTCGGCACCGGATCGCTGGTCTTGCCGCGCGCGAGGCGCAGCAGCTGGCGATCGGTGAACGGCACGCTGTCCATCGGCAGGTCGAAGAAGACGCAGACCTTGACGGCGGTGTCGTCGCCGCGCTTCTCGCGCAGGTCGGCCGCCTCGATGGGCTTTTCGATCCGCCATTGCCAGCTGAGCTGAACCGGCGCCGCGTACTCCTTGAGCTGGTGGACGATGTTGCCGTACGAGAGGTCGGCCTCGATCTTCACGGCGCGCTTGCCGTCGATGTCGACGACGGAAAAGCGGGTGAACGGCTTGGTCTGCTGCGGCAGGCCGACGACCTTCCAGGGCGCGCTCGGCGCGCCCCCGGCCGCGCCGAACGGCGCGAGCACGGGGTCGGCGGCAGCCGCGTTGCCGGCAGCGAAAAGCGACAGTGCACACGCCGACAGGAGGCGAAGGCGGGGCGCGAGGGCGAGGCGGGGGCGGTCGGAGGTCATGCCCGAGTGTCGCCCGCCGGCACGCCGCTTGTCACTCCGCGCCACCCCTGAGTCGCGCGGGGTCGAGCCGTCGAGCCCCTAGAGGGCGCCGCAGCCGCCACCGCCCGGCGTTTCGATGACGAACACGTCGCCTTCGCCCATCTCGACGCTGGCGATGTGGTCGAGCGCCTCGACGCTGCCGTCGGCGCGCTCGACCCGGTTGATCCCCGGCCGGCCGGCGCTGCCGCCGGCGGCGCCGAACGCGCCGGCGTGCCGCCCGTTGGACAGGATCGACGCGGTCATCGGCTCGAGGAAACGGACCCGCCGGACGCCGCCGTCGCCGCCGCGCCAGCGCCCCGCGCCGCCCGAGCCCGTGCGCAGCTCGAAGCTGTCGAGCCGCACGGGGAAGCGGAACTCGAGCACCTCGGGGTCGGTGAGGCGCGAGTTGGTCATGTGCGTCTGCACGACCGACGTGCCGTCGAACCCGCCGATGGCTCGTCCGTCGGCGTCGAACACGAGACCGGCGCCCGAGCCGCCCGCGATGGTCTCGTAGTACTGGTGGCGCGCGTTGCCGAAGGTGAAGTTGTTCATCGTGCACTGCGACGACGCCATCACCCCGAGCGCGCCGTAGAGCGTGTTGGTGATGCACGTCGACGTCTCGACGTTGCCCGCGACGACCGACGCCGGCGGCTTCGGGTTCAGCATGGAACCTTCCGGGATGACCACCTTGATCGGCTTAAGGCAGCCGGCGTTGAGCGGGATCTCGTCGTCGACCAGCGTGCGAAAGACGTAGAGCACGGCGGCCATGCAGACGGCGGTCGGCGCGTTGAAGTTGTTCTCGAGCTGCGCCGAGGTGCCGCTGAAATCGATCTCAGCACTGCGGGCCGCGACGTCGACGCGGATCGACACGCTGATCCGGGCGCCGTTGTCGAGCGGCAGCGTGAACGCGCCGTCCTTGAGGCGGGTGATGACGCGACGCACCGACTCCTCGGCGTTGTCCTGGACGTGCCGCATGTAGCTCCTGACCACGCCGAGACCGTACTGGTCGACCATCGCCGCCAGCTCGCGCACGCCCTTTTCGTTGGCGGCCACCTGCGCCCTCAGGTCGGCGATGTTCTGTGCCGGGTTGCGCGACGGCCAGCGGCCGCTCTCGAGCAGCGCCTTCGTCTCCTTCTCCAGGAACCGGCCGCCCTCGACCAGCTTGACGTTGTCGAACTGGACGCCCTCCTCCTCGATCCGGGTCGAGAACGGCGGCATCGAGCCGGGCGTGGTGCCGCCGATGTCGGCATGGTGGCCGCGCGAGCCGACGTAGAACGTCGGCGCCTCGCTCGCGTCTTCGAGGTAGACCGGCGTGACCACGGTGACGTCGGGAAGGTGGGTGCCGCCGTGGTACGGATCGTTCAGCGCGTACACGTCGCCGCGCTTCATCGTGCCGGCGTTCCTCGCGATCACGGTCTTGATCGATTCGCTCATCGAGCCGAGGTGGACCGGCATGTGCGGCGCGTTGGCGATGAGGTTGCCGTCGGCGTCGAAGAGCGCGCACGAGAAGTCGAGCCGCTCCTTGATGTTGACCGAGTAGGCGGTGTTCTGCAGCTGAAGCCCCATCTGCTCGGCGATGTTCATGAAGAGGTTGTTGAAAACCTCGAGCAGGATCGGGTCGACCGTCGTTCCGGCGGCGCGACGAACGGCACGCGGCGTCGTCCGCTCGAGGATCAGGTGGTCGAGCGGCGTGACGCGCCCGGTCCAGCCGGGCTCGACGATCGTCGTCGCGTTGCTCTCGACGACGATGGCCGGGCCGGCGATCGTGTGGCCCGGGCGCGCCTGTGCGCGGTCGACCAGCGCCGCGTCGTGCCAGCGGCCGTCGCTGAACATCCGCACGGTCGCCGCGACCGGCGCCGGCCCCGCGCCGACGACCTCGTGACGCGCTTCTTGCGCAGCCTCGCCTGCACCGACGGCCTCGACCGAGACCGCCTCGACGATCAGCGCGCGCTCGTGCATGAGGAAGGCGAAGCGCTGCCGGTAGGCGGCCTCGAACGCCGCCTGCAGCCCGGCCTCGTCGGCGAAGGCGACCACGAGGGCCGAGTCGGTGCCCTCGTAGCGCAGGTGCACGCGCCGATGGACGACGATCCGCTCGCGAGCCACGCCCTGCTGCACGAGCTCGTCGACCGCGTCCCGGGCGAGCGCAGCGAGGCGCGCCTCGACCTCGGCGTGAGCGCCGCGCAGCCGCTGCTCGAGGGCGGCCTGGCGCATCACCGTCTGATCGGCGAGGCCCATGCCGTAGGCCGACAGCACGCCGGCGAGCGGATGGATGTAGACGCGCTCCATCGCCAGCGCGTCGGCGACGAGGCAGGCGTGCTGGCCGCCGGCGCCGCCGAAGCATTGCAGCGTGTAGCGCGTGACGTCGTAGCCGCGCGCGACCGAGATCTTCTTGATCGCGTTGGCCATGCTGCCGACGGCGATGTCGACGAAGCCGGCCGCGACCGCCTCGGGCGCGATCGCCTTTCCGGTCGCCGCGGCGATCTCGCCGGCGAGCGTGGCGAAGCGCGCCGACACGACGTCGCCGTCGAGCGCTTCGTCGCCGCGCGGGCCGAACACGCGCGGAAAGAACGCCGGCTGGATCTTGCCCAGCGCGAGGTTCGCATCGGTCACCGTCAGCGGTCCGCCGCGGCGATAGCACGCCGGCCCCGGGTTGGCGCCCGCGCTCTCGGGACCGACGCGAAAGCGGGCGCCGTCGAACGCCAGGATCGAGCCGCCGCCCGCGGCGACGGTGTGAATCGCCATCATGGGCGCGCGCACGCGAACGCCGGCGACCTTGGTCTCGAA
>DATIDZ010000078.1:0-14104 GCA_035456045.1 Caldimonas sp. | reverse complement strand
TGGCGGCGCCGCCGGCCGGGCCGGCGCGCGCCGCATCGCCCTGGACGCGCACCAGCGCCGCCTGCCACGCCTCGACGTCGAGGCGCTTGACGTTCACGTTCGCCGCCACGCCGGTCGCCGGCAACGGCAGCATCTCGATCGGGTCGAGCGGCGTCGGCTCGACCGCGCGATCGCCGGCCGAGCGCGCTTCGCCCACGCGAACCGCGCCGCGCACGACGCGCGCCGCCTCGCCGCTCACCTCGCGAACGAAGTAGGCCTGGAGTGCGCCGCCCAGATCGACCTGCAGCGCCTCGCGAAAGGTCGTCGCGCCGTCGACGGGGCCCGACGCGCCGTCTTCCGGCCCGGTGCGGACGCGCAGCGAAAGCGGCGTCGCTGCGGCCTTGGCCAGCGGCGCGGGCAGGTCGACGGCCATGCCGACGAGGTTGGTGGCCACGTTGATCTGCGGCCGCCCGCCGACGAAGGCGAGCGTCGCGCGATAGCTCGCCTGCCCCGACGCGGCATGCGCGAGTCGCGCGATCGTTCCGAGCTCCGTCGCCTGGCGGAGCGCCTCGGCGGTGACCGTGCCGCGGCCGCTGAAGCGCTGCGAGTCGCCGCCGCTCAGGCCCGCGCTCGAGCCGCCCTCGAACGCGATCTCGCCGCCGAGCGTTCGCGCGCTGGCGCCGCTGACGATGAAGCCGCGCTGCGAGAAATCGACCCGTCCCTTCGTCGTCGCGAGCAGTGGCGTGTCGGACGTCATGCGGACGTCGTTGCCGGCCAGCGTGAGCGTGCCCTTCACGACGGGATCGCCTGGTCGCGCGAGCGGCAGGTTGAGCGCGAGCTTGAGCTCGGCCGCGCCGGTCGCGGTCGCGGCGGCGAGCGCCTTGCCGGTCCAGCGCCCGAGCGGCGTGACGTCGACGAAGCGCAGCATGTCGGCCAGCGGCCCGCGCGCGGTGCCGTCGATCTCGAGCCGCGCACGGCTGCCGAGCTCGGCGATGCGACCCTGAATGCCGCTCCACTCGACGTCGCCGATCTGGGCGCGGGCGGCGCGGATGTCGACCGCCGAACGATCGACCACGATCTCGCCGGAGACCGCGGTCAGCGGCGGCCAGGACTCGCGCGCCGGCGCAGCCGCGGCGGCCGACGCCGGCTCGCCCGGGATGTAGGCGAAGGTCGCGCCCTCGATCTTGGCGGCGACCCGGAAGTCGCCGTCGCGGGCGACCTTCGCGTCGTGGAACGGAAAGTCCCAGAGGTCGCCGCGCACGCGCACGGTGGCGCTTGCGATGGTCCCTTCGCGCACCGCGCCGGCCACGTAGTTGCGCAGCCCCGGCGACAGGCCCAGCGGCAGGTAGCGCCAGGCGTGCCCTGCCACGCCGTCGACGAGCTTGCCGTCGAGCTCGAGCTGGCCCGGGTAGCGGCCGCCGCGCCCGACGCCGGTGCCGGGACCGGAGCGCCAGGTGCCGGTCAGCTCGCCCTTGGCGTCGGCGTTGGCGAAGCTCGCAGAGGTGACCTTGACGCTGACCCGGGGCGGCGCGCCGCTTTCCGGTCGCTCGATCTTCCAGCTGAGCTTGGCGTCGAGCCGGTCGAGCGCGAGCTCGCGCTCCGCGAACACGCCCGGGAGGTCGAGACGCCCGGCCTGGATGTCGATGCGCGCCTGGCCGCCGGTCTCGCTGGCGTCGATCTGCAGCGCGGCGTTGCTGAGCCCCGGCCGGCCGATGGCGTCGGGCTCGGGAGAAGGATGCGCAGCCAGCGAGGCCTCGCTCAGCTGGCCCTTGACGCGATACCGCTGCGGCGCATCGAGCGGCCCCTCCCAGCGCGTCTTCAGCTGCGTGATGACGCCGCGCGGACGGACGTCGGCGAGCAGGTCGCGCAGCGCCTTGCCGATCGGCACGCGCGTCGCGATGTCGGCCATCACGCCGACGTCGAGGCGCTCGGCGTCGAACTCGCCGTCGGTCACGGCGCCCGCCTCGTCCTGGCGCCAGGCCACGCGCATGTCGGCCGCCGACCAGCTGAGCCCGTCGCCGGTGCGAAAGCCGAGCTGCCGCACGGCGATGCGGGTCCGGTCCTCGCTCTTCTCGGCGTCAATGCGGCCGGCGACCTGTTCGAACTCCAGCGGCTCGACCGCCTTGTCGAGGCGAAGCGAGACCGCCCGCAGGGCGACGTCGACCGAGGCGCTCGTCGGCTGACCGTCCTTCAGCTCGAACCAGCCGCGCAGCGCGCCGTCGCCTTCGCTCAGCTCGAACGGCAGCGTGACGTGCCGGCGCAGCTGGCTCACCTCGGCGCGCGGCAGATCGGCGTAGACGCGGCCGCTCCAGCGACGCCAGTCGCTGCTGCGTGCGAACAGCGGCTGGTCGAAGCGGCCGCGCACGCTGAAGCGGTCGCCCCAGCCGGGCGGCGGCGTCGCGTCGAGGCGGACGTCGTGGTCGCGCAGCCCGTTGCGCACGACGAGCTCGACGTCGGCGAGCGCGAGCGGCTCGGCGCTGCGCGCCTCGTCGATCCAGCGCAGCGTGCCGGCGCGGATCACGAACTCGTGCTGACGAAAGAACCAATCGGCGGCCGCATCGTCGTCGGCGGCGCCCTGCTCGCTCGCGAAGTCGAGGCCGGCGACGCGGATGCGCCCGCTCTTGTCGCGCCGCACGTCGAGGCTCGCGCCGTCGATGAGGAGTTGCGCGAAGCGGGGCTCGAGCGCGAGCAGCGATCGCGGCGACAGGGCGGCGAAGACGCGCGGCAAGGTCAGCGCGACGCGTTGCTCGGCGTCGAGGACGCGCACGTCGCGCAGCTCCAGCGCCGGCACCCAGCCGCTCGACTGCGCGCTGATGGCGCCGATGCGGATCGGCGCGCCGAGCATCGCGCTGGCGCGCGCCTCGATGGTCGGACGCCACTCTTCGATGTGCGGCAGAATCAACCAGTGAAGTGAGAGCCAACCCACGAACAGCACGAGCCACGCCGCCAACAACAGCCACATGAACGCGCGCACGGTCGACCGCACGGGAGTCCACCGCGCCGGTATGGCGCTGCGGGGGAAGAGGCCGGCGGCACCGGGCGGCGGGATCGAAGACATGAAGACAGCGTTGCGCCGAAGGGCAGTGCGTTGCGATGACCACCGCTTCGTCGTCGTGCACGGGATGCAGCGACCGACGTTGCATCGACGCCCCGCGCCGGTCAGTTCAATCTAGCACAGACCCCGGGGCGCAACGATGGGTTCCCAGACCGCCGCATCGCCGCTCGTGACGGCCGCACGGGGCGCAACGATTCGTGACATGCCGCTCGCGGTGTACAGCCGGTTCGTGCAGCGCGTCCGTCGCCGCTACGCCGACGAGCTCGCGCTCCTGCCCGCCGGCGTCCCCGATCGCTCGACGATCACCGCCGTGGTGGCGCAGTTGCAGGCGAAGGGCGCATCGGTGGCCGCGGCGCTGCGCATCGCGCGCCAGCTGACGCTCGAGCGGCTCTGCGTCCTGGACGTCGAGGAGAGCGCGCCGCTCGCCGACATCACGGAGGCGATGACCGCGCTCGCCGAGGCGACGCTCGAGATCGCGCTCGAGCGCACGCTCGCGGACCAGGACGAGCGCTTCGGCGTCCCCCGCGACGCGAACGGCGAGCGCATCGACTTCTGGATCGTCGGCATGGGCAAGCTCGGCGCGCGCGAGCTCAATGTCTCGTCCGACATCGACCTCGTCTATGTCTACGAAGGCGACGGCCACACCGATGGAACGCGGCCGGTCAGCGCGCACGAGTACTTCTCGCAGGTCGCGCGCGGACTCTATTCGCTGATCGGCGACGTCACCGAGGACGGCTTCGTCTTCCGCGTCGACCTCGCCCTGCGCCCGAACGGCAATTCCGGACCGCCCGTGACGAGCCTGGCGATGGTCGAGGACTACCTGCAGGCGCACGGCCGCGAGTGGGAGCGATTCGCGTGGCTGAAGAGCCGCGTCGTCGCGCCGCGCGCGAGCGTCGCCGACGGCCGGGCGCTCGCGCTCAAGTCGCTCGTCACCGCCTTCGTCTACCGCCGCTACCTCGACTACGGCGTCTTCGAGGGACTGCGCCAGCTCCACGTCAAGGTGCGTGACGAAGCGCAGCGGCGCGCCGCCGGCCGGCCCGAGCGCGCCAACGACGTCAAGCTGTCGCGCGGCGGCATCCGCGAGATCGAGTTCATCGTCCAGCTCCTGCTCGTCGTTCGCGGCGGCCAGTTTCCCGAGATCCGCACGCGCTCGACGCTGAAGGCGATCGACAAGCTCGTCGCCGGCGGCCTGATGAAGCGCGCCGCCGGCGCGCGCCTGAGCGACGCGTACACGCTGCTTCGCCGCGTCGAGCACCGCATCCAGTACCTCGACGACCAGCAGACGCACGTCCTGCCCACCGACGACGCCGACCTCGACTGGATCGCGACCAGCCTCGGCCACGGCGGCGAAGACGGCACGGCGCAGTTCCTCGACCTGCTCTGCACCGCGCGCGAATGCGTGGCCGTCGAGTTCGACGAGCTGCTGCACGACGGCCGCGCGCCGGCCCAGAACGGCTGCCGCACCTGCGGCCCGGCTCCCCTGCCCGTCGATGCCGAAGAGTTCCTCGCCCAGCTGCCGGCGGAGCTTGCCGAGCGCGTTCGGCCCCTCTGCGCGCAGCAGAAGATCAGGCTGCTGCGCGACGACAGCAAGATCCGTCTCGGCCGGCTGATCTCGCGCGCCGTGCAGGCGGTCGGCGAGGCGCGCTGCACGCCGGCGGCGGCCGTGCTCTTCGTCGACTGGATCGAGCCGCTGCTGCGGCGCGAGAGCTACCTCGCCCTGCTCGCGGAGCGGCCGGAAGTGCAGAACCGGCTCTTGCGCCTGCTCGGCCTGGCGCGCTGGCCGATGCGCTACCTGATGCTGCACCCCGGCGTCATCGACGAGCTCGCGGACGAGCGCCTGCTGCACGACCGGTTCGACGCCGAGGCCTACAAGCGCGAGCTCGAGGAGCGCCACAAGGGCTGGGAGCGCTCGAGCCAGGCCGAAGAGGAGCTCCTCCTCGACACCTTGCGCCGCGCCCATCACGCCGAGGTGTTCCGCACGCTGGTGCGCGACGTCGAGGGCCACATCACGGTCGAGCAGGTCGCCGACGACCTGTCCGCGCTCGCCGACGCGACGCTCTGCTGCGCGATCCGCTGGGCCTGGAAGCACCTGAAGGTCGCGCATCGGCCCGAGCCGCAGCTCGCGGTCATCGCCTACGGCAAGCTCGGCGGCAAGGAGCTCGGCTACGGCAGCGACCTCGACGTCGTCTTCGTCTACGACGACGCCGAGACCGAGCCCGACAAGGCGGCCGAGGTGTACGGAGCCTTCGTTCGCAAGCTCATCACGTGGCTGACGATGCGCACCGCCGCCGGCGAGCTGTTCGACATCGACACGGCGCTGCGGCCGAACGGCAATTCCGGCCCGCTCGTGACCTCGATGAAGTCGTTCGAGAACTACCAGACCGGTCGCGGCAGCAACACGGCGTGGACGTGGGAGCACCAGGCGCTGACGCGCGCCCGCTGGTGCGCCGGCATCGAACGCCTGGCGCCGCGCTTCGAGGCCGTGCGCCGCGCCGTGCTCGCCGCGCCGCGCGACCTGCAGGCGCTGCTCGGCGAGGTGCGGGCGATGCGCGAGAAGGTGCGCGGCGCGCATCCCGTCAAGCCCGGCCGCTTCGACATCAAGCACAGCCCCGGCGGCATGATGGACGTCGAGTTCGCGGTGAAGGCGCTCGTCCTCGGCCACGGCGCCGATCGCCCCGAGCTGCTCGACGACGTCGGCAACATCGCGCTGCTGCGTCGCGCCGAGGCAGCGGGACTGCTGCCCGACGGTGTCGGCTCGGCGGCGGCAGACGCCTACCGCGACCTTCGCCGCGCCCAGCACCGGGCTCGCCTCGACGAGCAGCCGACGCAGGTCGAGCCGGCGCTGCTGGCGGCGCAGAGCAGCGCCGTCGTCGCCCTCTGGCGTGCCGTCTTCGGCTGACGGCGGCCGCGCCTGGTGCGCGCTCGCCGCCGCGCTCGCAGTGGGCGCAGCGCTCGGCTACGGCCGCGATCCCCTCGCCCTCGACTGGCAACCGGCGCTCGCGCTCGCGGAGCCGGGGCGTCTGTTCTCGGCGGCGTTCGTGCACTACAGCGGGCTGCACCTGCTCGCCAACGTCGCAGGCGCTGCGCTCGTCGCCGCGCTCGGCCTCGTCGGCCGCGTGCCGGCGTCGGTCGCGGTCGCGTGGCTTCTCGCCTGGCCGCTGACGCACCTCGGCCTGCTCGCGCGCCCCGACCTCGTTCACTACGGCGGCCTGTCGGGAGTCCTCCACGCCGGGATCGCCTGCGTGGCCGTGCGGCTGCTCGTCCACGAACGCGGACCCCGGCGCACGATCGCTGCGCTCGTCCTCGCGGTGGTCGTCGTCAAGGTCCTGAGCGAATCGCCGTGGGGCCCGGCGCTGCGCCACCCCGCCGGCTGGGACATCGCCACCGCCCCGTTCGCGCACGCGAGCGGCCTCGTCGCCGGCGTGCTCGCCGCGCTTCTCGTCGAAGCGACGCTGCGCCTGCAAGGCACCCTTCGTCGAGAGGGACTCCGAACGGGTCCGCGCCTTCCTCTCGGCGGGACCGACGCGGTGCAGGAAGGGAGCCGTCGGGTCGATGCCAGCGCCGACGGGCGCAAGGCCCATCTGGATGCCCTGGCCGTGGTCATCCTCGTCCTCTGCTGCTTCCTCTGGGGGCTGAACCAGGTCGCCGCTAAGGCGGCGATGCCCGAGATCCCCGCGCTCTGGCAGGCGACGCTTCGCTCGGCCGGCGCGGCGCTCCTGGTCTGGCTGTGGGCGGGCCGACGCGGCATCGCACTGTTCGCCCGCGACGGCACGCTCAAGGGCGGCCTGCTCGCGGGCGCGCTCTTCGGCGCGGAGTTCTTCTGCATCTTCGTCGGCCTCCAGTTCACGACCGCCTCGCGCATGGTGGTGTTCATCTACATCTCGCCGTTCGTCGTGGCCCTCGGCATGCCGCTGATCGCACGCTCCGAGCGGCTGACGGCGCTGCAAGGCGCCGGTCTCGTGGTCGCGTTCGCGGGAGTCGCCTGGGCGTTCGCCGAAGGGTTCTCGCGGCCGGCCGCCGGCGCGCTGCAGTGGCTCGGCGATTCCCTGGGTGTTCTCGCCGGCGTGCTGTGGGGCGCGACGACGCTGGCGATCCGGGCGACCGTGCTCGGCCAGGCGCCGGCGGAGAAGACGCTCTTCTATCAACTCGGCGTGTCGGCAGTGCTGCTGCTGATCGCCGCCTTGCTCACCAGCGCGCCGATTCCCGACCACCTGTCGACGCTCGCGTGGGGATCGCTCGCCTTCCAGACCGTGATCGTCAGCTTCGCGAGCTACCTGGTCTGGTTCTGGCTCATGCGCCATTACCCGGCGACGCCGCTCGCGTCGTTCACCATGCTGACGCCGGTGTTCGGCCTCATCCTGGGCGCGGTGCTGCTTGCCGAGCCGGTGACCTTGCGCCTCGTGATCGCGCTGGCGACGGTCGCGGCCGGCATCTACCTCGTCAACCGTCGCACGTCGTGACCCGCATCGTCGTCACGATCGCGCTGCGCCTGGCCGTCTGCGTCGGCGTCTCCTGGGCGGTCTGGCGCTGGTTCGGACTGACGACGATGGTGCCGACGCTCGCCTTGTTCGGCATCCTGCTGGCGCGCCCGCTGCTCGACCTGGCCGGCGCGCTGCGCGACGGCATGAAGCAGGTGCAGCTGGCTCCGATTGAAGGCCGGCACTACGCGTTTCGCGGCCGCGCCGTGCAGGTCCTCGACGATGCGGACCGGCGCCGCTGGGTGCGCCTGGCGGACGTGCGCGCGATCGTCGGCTTCACCGCGAGCGACGGCGCGCTCGCGATCGCGTACCCCGACGGCGTGCGTCGTCTCGGCCGCCCGGCGGAGCCCCATGTCAGCGAGGAGGCGCTGCTCGCGCACCTGCGCAAGGAACGCTCCCCCGAAGCGGCGCGGCTGCGCGTCTGGGTCGAGCGCGAGATCGTCTTTCCGGCGCGGCGCGAGCGCGAACGGCTCGGCATCCGGCTGCCCGCGGTCAAGCCCGACACGATGGAGTGACGCCAGTCGCTAGCCGCATCTCTTTCGCTGCGGCCGGGGCGAGCCGGCTCAGCCGCGTATGCGGGCGACGAGCGACGTCGTCGAGTAGCCGTCGACGAAAGGCAGCGCGCGTGCCTCGCCGCCCCAGCTGCGCACCAGCGCCGTCTCGGCCAGCGACTCGACGTCGTAGTCGCCGCCCTTCACGTACAGCTCGGGGCGCGCGATCTTCAGCAGCTCGAGCGGTGTCGCCTCGTCGAACAGCGTCACCAGGCTCACGCTCTCGAGCGCCGCGAGCACGCAGGCGCGATCGCCCTCGTTGTTGAGCGGCCGGTCGGGCGCCTTGCCGAGGCCTTTCGCGGATCGGTCGCTGTTCAGGCCGATCACCAGGCTCGCGCCCAGCGCGCGCGCCTGCGCCAGGTACGTGACGTGACCGCGGTGGAGGATGTCGAAGACGCCGTTGGTGAACACGACCGGACGGGCGAGCCCGGCCAGGCGCGGCAGCAGCTCGGCGCGCGGGCAGAGCTTGGCGACGAAATCGGGCAGCACGCGCCGATTGTCGCCGCGTGCCGGCCCGGCGCCGCCGCACGCTTAGACTCTTGCAGCCTTTGAGGAGACAAGTCGATGCTCGTGCTCTGCGGACTCCCGGTGTCGAACTACTACAGCAAGGTCAAGCTCGCCCTCCTCGAGAAAGGCGTTCCTTTCGAGGAAGAGCGGATTGGCGCGGCAGGCGTCGGTGCGAAGGGCGATGACGCGTTGCGCGACTCGCCGCTCGGCAAGATCCCGTTCATCCGGACCGACGCCGGGCCGCTCTGCGAGAGCCAGGCGATCCTTGAGTACATCGAAGCGGCCTATCCCGAGCCGCCTTTGCTGCCGAAGGATCCGTACGCCGCGGCGAAGGTGCGCGAGCTGATCACCTTCGTCGACCTCCACGTCGAGCTCGTCGCGCGCGAGCTCTACGCCAAGGCGTTCTTCGGCGGCTCGATCGACGAGCGCGACGCGACCCGGGTGAGGAAGCGCCTCGAGCGCAACGTGCCCGCGCTCGCCCGCCTCGCTCGCTTCGATCCGTTCATCGCCGGACCGACGTTCACCCAGGCCGACTGCGCCGCCTGGGCGTCGTTCGGGGTGATCTCGATGGCGACGGTGGCGGTGTACGGCGAGGACCTGCTCGCCGCCGGCGGCGTCGACTGGAAGCCCTACGTGAAGCGCCTGGCGGAACGGCCGAGCGTGCAGAAGGTCGTCGCCGACCGCAAGGCCGCCGCCCAGGAACGTGCACCCGCCAAGAGCTGAAGCGCGGCGACCGGCCGCGCGCTCAGACCGGCTGGGGACCCGCGTCCGGCAGAGCGCCCGGCACCGCGGCAGCGGCCACGGCGGCGACCCGTGCCGCGACCTCCTTGCGGTAGCGGTTCAGCTCCTGGACGCTGGCGAAGCTGCGCTCGAGGAGCAGCCCGAGGTTGTGCAGGATCCGGTCCACGACCTTGTTCTCCCACACGCTGTCGAACTGGATCTGGGTGTCGAGCCAGGCCTCGAGCCACTTGGGGTCGGGGAGTCGGCTCTGGATGGTGTCGCGCGGAAACAGCGTGGTGTTCACGTGCAGGTTGGTCGGGTGCAGCGCCTGCGCCGTTCGGCGGGCGCTCGCCATCAGCACGCCCACCTTGGCGAAGGCCGCGCGCGCCTCGTCGCCGAACTTGAGCATCGCCCGCTTCATGTAGCGAAGGTAGGCGCCGCCGTGGCGCGCCTCGTCGCGGGCGAGGGTTTCATAGATGGCGCAGATGACCGGCTCGGTGTGCCACTCCGCGGCGCGCCGGTACCAGTGGTTCAGGCGGATCTCGCCGCAGAAATGAAGCATCAGCGTCTCGAGCGCCGGCGCCGGGTCGAACGTGAACCGGACCGCGTGCAACTCGGCCTCGGTCGGGACGAGGTCGGGCCGGAATCGGCGCAGGTACTCCATCAGGACGAGCGAGTGCTTCTGCTCCTCGAAGAACCAGACGCTCATGAAGGCGGAGAAGTCGCTGTCGTCCCGGTTGTCGCGCAGGAACATCTCGGTCGCCGGCAACGCCGCCCATTCCGTGATGGCGTTCATCTTGATCGTCTGCGCCTGCTCCTCGGTCAGCCGGGCGGGCTCGAACCGGGACCATGGGATGTCGACATCCATGTTCCAGCGGACCGCCTCGAGTTGCTTGAATAGTTCGGGATAGAGCATCGGCTGGCCTGACGACCGACGGAGTTTAGTCGCTGGCCTCCCTGCAGGCCGGCGAAGGGAGAAGGCGATGGGCAGGGGAAACGACGGATTTCGATCTGCAACGGAACTCCGCCGCGCGGACCGCGTCAGAGAGGTTCGACGTGCCCGAACAGCGGCCCCGAGGCCTGGCAAAGCGCCAGTCCCGGTCGCAGCCCGCACGGCGAACCGGTTTTCGTCGCGGAGCCGGCCGGCCCTGCCGGCTGCAATCCCCGGGGGGTTCTCCTCCTCCCTCCTCCCTCCCTCGTTCCCCCGGGGGCGCTCGGCGACATTCTTCTTCGCACCCCGGTGCCCCGCCCCCGGCGGCGGCGCCGGGCCGACGGCACCGGCGGGATGAAGCGGGTCGCCGTCATCGGCTCCGGGATCGCCGGCCTCGCCGCCGCCCGAGCCCTGGCCCCGCACGCCCGCGTCACGCTTTTCGAGGCCGCCGACCGCTTCGGCGGCCACGCCCACACGGTCGACGTCTCGCTCGGCGGGCGCGCCCATGGCGTGGACATCGGCTTCAGCGTCTTCGACGAGGACGCGGCGCCCCAGCTCGCGGCCCTGCTCGCCGAGCTTGGCGTCGCCACGGCGCCGGCGGAAATGTCGTTCTCGGCCCAGATCCCGGCGGCCGGCATCGAATGGAGCAGCGCCGGGCTCGGCGGCGTCTTTGCCCAGCCCGGCAATGTCCTGCGCCTGGCCTTCTGGAACATGCTTGGCGAGGTGCCCCGCTTCAACCGCCACGCGATGGCGCTGGCACGGTCGGCGCCCGACCCTGCCCACGGCGATTCGGTCGGCGACTTCCTCGTGGCGCATCGCTTCTCGAAAGGCTTTCGCGACTGGTACCTGCTGCCGATGCTCGGATGCGTCTGGTCGTGCGCGAGCGAGCAGATGCTGCGCATGCCGGTCGCCGCCATGGCGCGCTTTTGCCGCGACCACGGCCTGCTGCGGGCGCTGCGGCGTCCGCGCGGACGATCCGTGATCGGAGGCGCCGACGTCTACGTCAGGCGCATGACGGCCTCGCTCGACGATGCCCGTCTGGCGACCGCCGTCCGGCACGTGCGGCGGCTGCCGATCGGCGGCGCCGACGTCTCGACCGACCGCGGCACCGAGCGCTTCGATGCCGTCGTCTTCGCCTGCCACAGCGTCCAGGCGCTGTCGCTGCTCGCCGACCCGGGCGACGACGAGCGCGAGGTCCTCGGCGCCTTCCACTACCAGCGCAACCGGGCGATCCTGCACACCGACGTCGGTGTCCTGCCGATGCGGGAGGCGGCGTGGGCGGCTTGGAACTACGAGGCCGCGCGCGACCCGGCCGGCGAGTCGGCGGGCGTCTGCGTCCATGTCCTCGTCAACCGCGTCCAGCGCCTGCCGTTCGAGGTGCCGGTGATCGTCTCGCTGAATCCGATCCACGAGCCGGCCGCGGCATCGGTCCAGGGCGAGTTCCACTACGCCCACCCGATCTTCGACCGGCGCGCGCTGGCGGCGCAGGGACGGCTCCCCGCACTGCAGGGGCGGGGAAACACCTGGTTCTGCGGCGCCTGGACGGGCCTGGGCTCGCACGAGGACGGCCTGGCCTCGGGCCTCGAGGTCGGCGCGCGCCTCGCGCAGACGCTCTAGCGCAGCCAGCCCTTCCTGCGGAAGTAGATGAAGGGCGCCGCGACCGAGGCGATCATCAGGCCGATCGCATACACGTACCCGTAGCGCCAGTCGAGCTCCGGGATCGACTTGAAGTTCATCCCGTAGATGCTCGCGATGAGCGTCGGCGGCAGCAGCGCGACGCTCGCGACCGAGAAGATCTTGATGATCTTGTTCTGGTTGATGTTGATGAAGCCGACCGTCGCGTTCATCAGAAAGTTGATCTTGTCGAAAAGGAACGTGCTGTGGCTGTCGAGCGAGTCGATGTCGCGCAGGATCTGGCGCGCCTCCTCGAACTGCTCGGCGCCGAGCAGGCGGCTGCGCATCATGAAGCTGACGGCGCGTCGCGTGTCCATCACGTTCCTGCGGATGCGCCCGTTCAGGTCCTCCTGGCGCGCGATCGCCGAGAGCGCCTCGCCCGCCGCCTTGTCGTCGACGTTCTGGCGCAGCACGCGGGCGCTCACGGCCTCGAGGCTGTCGTAGATGCCTTCGAGCGCGTCCGCGGAGTACTCGGCGTCGGCGTCGTAGAGCTTGAGCAGCACGTCCTTGGCGTCGCCGATGAGTGCCGGAATGCGGCGCGCGCGCAGGCGCAGGAGTCGAAATACCGGCAGGTCCTCGGCGTGCACCGAGAACAGGATGTTGCGATGGAGGATGAAGGCGACCCGCACGTTGCGCGCCGTCTCGCCGTCATCGATCAGGAAGTCGGAGCGGATGTGCAGCTCGCCGTTGTCTTCCTCGTAGAACCGGGCCGACTCCTCGAGGTCGTCGTCGACGGCGTCTCTGGGGATCGTCAGGCCGAAGTGCTCGGCGATCCAGCCCTTTTCGTCGTCGGTCGGCGCGTCGAGGTCGACCCACACCGGCCGGACGTTGGCCAGCGCCTGGGGACTCTCGATCTCTTCCTGGAAGAGCCGGCCGTTGGCCAGCGTGAAGACGTTCAGCATGAAGGCTCCGGCGAGCTGGCCGCTCGCTGGAGCGGACGATTACCGTGGGTGCGGGATGTCCAAGACGGCGTCTCGAGATGCGGTGATTAAATTATCGCATCGGCCTGCCGCTTGCCTCGAACGGCAGGTGTGCCTTTCACCACGGCGATAGACTGATTCCGGCCCCGGGCGAACCCACCCTTTTCACGAGACAGCCAACCGCGGCTCTGCTACCGTGTCCTGCCGCACTCCCGAAAGGATTTAAATGAACCTGACGATCAGCGGTCATCACCTCGACGTGACTCCGGCAATACGCGAATATGTACTTGCCAAGCTCGACCGGATCACGCGGCACTTCGACCAGGTGGTCGACATCACGGTGCTGCTGTCGATCGAGAAGCCGGCCGAGAAGGAGCGCCGACAGAAGGCCGAGGTGACCGTTCACGTCAAGGGCAAGGACCTGTTCGCCGAGTGCACCTCGGAAGACCTGTACGCGGCGATCGACCAGCTGATGGACAAGCTCGACCGCCAGGTCGTCCGCCACAAGGACAAGGTCCAGAAACACCACCACGACGCGCCCAAGCGGGCCGACGCGACCCTCAGCTGACCGACCCCGGCACGGTGTTGCCGTCGCGCAGCACCGTGCGCCCGTCCATCAACCGGGCGTCGGCATGTCGGCGCGCCGACTCCATAATTCGTTTCATCGTTTTGTCACCCCCGCCGGCGCGGATCGCCAGCCGCCCCCGGCGCGCCTCCTCATGAACCGACTCGCCGCCATCCTGCCCGTCGTCGACGTCCTGGTCGACGTCGACGCCACCAGCAAGAAACGCGCGTTCGAGCAGGCCGGCCTGCTGTTCGAGAACCAGCATGCGATCGCCCGCGCCACGGTCACCGACAACCTGTTCGCGCGCGAGCGGCTGGGGTCGACCGGTCTCGGCCATGGCGTCGCGATCCCGCACGGCCGGATCAAGGGCCTCAAGAACCCGCTCGCCGCGGTGCTCCGCGTGCGCCAGTCGATCGCCTTCGACGCCCCCGACGACGAGCCGGTGTCGCTGCTGATCTTCCTGCTCGTGCCGGAAGCGGCGACCCAGCGCCACCTCGAGATCCTGTCCGAGATCGCCGAGATGCTGTCCGACCGCGAGCTCCGCGAGCGCCTCAAGAGCGAGCCGGAGGCGGCCGAGGTGCACCGGATCATCGCCGCCTGGGAGCCGCTGAAGTCGGTCGCCTGAGATCCAGTGACTTGATGACCCGCGCCCCCCGCCGGGCCGCCCCGAGGGCGGCGCCGCCTCCTCGGCGGGCACCGACCAGAGGGAGGCGCCATCGGGCCC
>DATIDZ010000077.1:0-9882 GCA_035456045.1 Caldimonas sp. | reverse complement strand
GCGTTCTGCGGCGGCATCAACCTGATCGACGACTACCGCGACCCGACCTACGGCACGCTCGAGGAGCCGCGCTTCGATTTCGCCGTGCGCGTCAGCGGGCCGCTGGTCGCCGACGTCCACGAGACGATGATGCGGCTGTGGCTCCGCATTCAGGTCACCCGCGAGGCGAAGCGCTTCGACTTCGCGGCCGCGCTCGAATCGGTTCGCGCCGCCGCCGGCCTCGGCAGCGACGCCGACGACACGCACCTGGCCGCAGAGGAATTCGACGACGACGCGCACGAGCCGCACGCCGGCATGCTCGCCGCCCTGGTGGTGCGCGACAACGTCCGCTTCCGCAAGCGCATCGAGTACTTCTACCGCTACGCCATCAACCAGGCGCAGCGCGAGATCCTGATCGCCAACGCCTACTTCGTGCCCGGCGTCGCCCTGCAGAACGCGCTGCTCAAGGCGGCCGGGCGCGGCGTCCGCATCACGCTGCTGCTGCAGGGCCGCTACGAGTACTTCATGCAGCACCACACGAGCCGGGCGATGTACGGCACGCTGCTCGACGCGGGCATCGAGATCATCGAGTACGAGCCGAGCTTCCTGCACGCGAAGGTCGCGGTCTTCGACAACCCGCAGGGCGCGATCGCCACCGTCGGCTCGTCCAACCTCGATCCGATCAGCCTGCTGCTCGCGCGCGAGGCCAACGTCATCATCCGCGACGACGCGTTCGCCGAGGCGCTGCGCGGCCATCTGATCGCCGCCGTCCGCGATGTCGGCAAGCAGGTCGAGAAGAAGAGCTACCAGCGCCGGCCCTGGCACGTGCGAACGCTCTCGTGGATCGCGTACGGGCTGATGCGCCTCGCGCTGTTCGCGACGAGGCACCGCTATTGACGTGGAAGACCTCGTCGTTCAGCGCAAGGAGGGCCTGTACTGCCCGCCCGGCGACTTCTACATCGACCCGTGGCGGCCGGTCGACCGCGCCGTCATCACGCACGCGCACGGTGACCACTCGCGCCGCGGCAACGCGCACTACCTCGCCGCCGCGCCGGCCGAAGGCGTGCTGCGCACGCGGCTCGGCGAGATCGACCTGCAGACGCTGGCGTACGGCGAGGTCATCGACCACTTCGGCGTTCGACTGAGCCTGCATCCGGCCGGCCATGTGCTCGGCTCGGCGCAGGTCCGGCTCGAGCACGAGGGCCGTGTCTGGGTCGCGTCCGGCGACTACTACGTCGCCGGCAGCCGCGCCGATGCGCGCGAGGACAACCCGACGTGCGCACCGTTCGAGCCGGTGCGCTGCCACTGCTTCATCACCGAATCGACCTTCGGCCTGCCGATCTACCGCTGGCAGCCGCAGGCGGAGCTGTTCGCCGACATCGACGGGTGGTGGCGCGCCAACGCGGACGCCGGCCGCGCGAGCCTCCTGATCGCCTACGCGTTCGGCAAGGCGCAGCGGATCCTCATGGGCGTCGACCGCTCGATCGGCCCGATCCTCGTCCACGGCGCGGTCGAGCCGCTCAATCGCGCCTATCGCGCGGCCGGCGTCGAACTGCCCGAGACGCCCGTCGCGACCGAGATCAAGGACAAGTCGCTCTTTCGCCGCGCCCTCATCGTCGCGCCGCCGTCCGCGCAGGGGTCGACGTGGACGCGCCGCTTCGGCGACTACAGCGATGCCTTCGCGAGCGGCTGGATGCAGCTGCGCGGCGCGCGCCGACGCCGCTCGGTCGACCGCGGCTTCGTGCTGAGCGACCACGCCGACTGGCCCGGCCTGCAGCGCGCGATCGCCGCCACCGGCGCCGAGCGCGTCATCGTCACGCACGGCTACGAAGCGGTGATGGTGCGCTGGCTCGGCGACCAGGGCCTCGAGGCCGGCGCCTTCGCGACCGAATACGGCCAGGACGACGACGAGCTGCCGGGCGCGCTCGGCGATGCGGTCGCGGCGTCGGAGCGCGCCGCGGAGCACGTGGCCGAGTCGATCGGCGACATCGACGCCGCGCGCATCGTCGTGCCGCCGGAGGAGGCGCCGGTCGACGACGCCGGCGCATGAAGCTCTTCTCGCGCCTCTTCGCCGAGCTCGACCGCAGCACCGCGACGCTCGCCAAGGTCGACGCGCTGAAGCGCTACTTCGCCGCCGCCGCGCCGCGCGACGCTGCGTGGGCCGTGTACTTCCTCGCCGGCGGCAAGCCGCGCCAGGTGGTTCCGAACGGCGTGCTGTGGGCGGTGGCGTGCCGCAAGGCCGGCATCGACGACTGGCTGTTCGACGCCTGCTACCAGGCCGTCGGCGATTTCGCGGAGACGGTGGCGCACGTGCTGCCGCCCGCTGCGCGAACGAGCGACGTCGGTCTCGCCGAGTGGGTGGAGGAGCGGCTGCTGCCGCTGCGCGGCCTCGCTCCCGAAGAGCAGGTCGCCCGCGTCGCGTCGTACTGGGACGAGCTCGACGCCTCGGGGCGCTTCCTGCTCAACAAGCTGATCGGCGGCGGCTTTCGCGTCGGCGTCAGCAGGCTGCTCGTGCAACGCGCGCTCGCCGAAGGCGCCGGCATCGACGCCAAGCTCGTCGCCCAGCGCATGATGGGCTACACCGACGGCCGCGCGACGCCGAGCGCCGAGTGCTATGCGCAACTCACGGCGTCGGGCGACGTCGGTCCGCTCGACGCCGGCCAGCCGTATCCGTTCTTCCTCGCCCATCAGCTCGACCTCGCCGAGGGCGAGCTCGCCGCCCGACTCGCGTCGCCCGCGGACTGGATCGTCGAGTGGAAGTACGACGGCATCCGGGCGCAGGTCGTCAAGCGCGCCGGCCGGGTCTGGATATGGTCGCGCGGCGAGGAGCTCGTCAGCGAGCGCTTTCCCGAGATCGTCGCGCTGGCGAGCGCGCTGCCCAACGGCACCGTCCTCGACGGCGAGATCGTCGTCTGGAAAGACGCTCGCGTCGCGCCGTTCGCTCTCCTGCAGCAGCGCATCGGCCGCAAGTCGCTGACCAAGAAGGTGCTCGCCGACGCGCCGGTCGGCTTCATCGCCTACGACCTGCTCGAGTGGCAGGGCGCGGACGTGCGCGAGCGGCCGCAGCACGAGCGGCGCGTGCTGCTCGAGGCGGCGCTCGCCGGACGCGCCGTCGCCGACACCGACACGGCCGACGGCGGCCTGCGGCTCTCGCCGATCGAGCATCGCGCCGACTGGGCCGAGCTCGCCGAGCTGCGGCGCGGATCGCGCGCGCGCGGCGTCGAAGGCCTGATGCTCAAGCACCGCGATGCGCGCTACGGCACCGGGCGAAGGAAGCAGGACGACCTCGCCGCCGGCACCTGGTGGAAGTGGAAGATCGATCCGCTCAGCGTCGACTGCGTGCTGATCTACGCGCAGGCCGGCCATGGACGCCGGGCGAGTGTCTACACGGACTACACGTTCGCGGTCTGGAACCGCCCGCCCGCCGATCGCGCCGAGGCCGACGCGGCCATCCAGGCGTTCGGCCGTCGCGAGCCGCCCGCCGAAGGCGCGCTCCAGCTCGTCGCCTTCGCCAAGGCGTACTCCGGCCTCACCGACGAGGAGTTCAAGGTCGTCGACCGCATCATCCGCTCGACCACGCTCGAGAAGTTCGGCCCGGTGCGAAGCGTCAGGCCGAGCCTCGTGTTCGAGCTCGGCTTCGAAGGCATCAACCGCAGCGCGCGGCACAAGAGCGGCATCGCCGTGCGCTTCCCGCGCATGCTCCGGATCCGCGACGACAAGCCGCTGTGGGAGGCGGACTCGATGGTCGAGCTGGAAGGGCTGCTGGCGGCGGCGGCGCCGGCAGCGGCCGTTCCGGATCAGCAATCGACGACCTCAGCGCCCTGACTTCAGCTCCCGGTAGACGACGGTCGCGACCCGCGCCAGCTCGTCGCGCCCTGCGCTCGACGAGAGGGCGTAGCCGAAGCGCCCCTCGACCCAGTAGAACACGTTGACGCCGCCGCCCTCCTGCGCGAAGCGGAACTCGGCTCCCGGCGCCTGCGCGGTTGCCGCCGTCCCTTGCGAACTCGGCGCGACGGTGCCCGGGGCGGCGACGTCATTGGAGACGTACAGCGTCAGCTTGCCGCCGGCGTCGTCGCGGTACATGAACTGCGCGACCGGGCCGCGCCCGCCCGGCAGCAGGCGGCCGCCCTCGAGCGCGTACCCGAGCGCCTGCAGGTGCGGTGGCTTCATCGGCGTGCCCATTCGCTTGGAAAGCCAGGCGACGAGCTGGTCCTCCTGCGCCGCGCCCACCTCGACGGGACGGCGCGCGTCGGGGCTGTACACGGCATGGGCGACGGCCGCGCGCTGCGCGAAATCGCCGGCGTCGATCGCCGCGATCGGGGACGACGTCGCGGGCGCGCGCTGGCCGGAGGGATCGGCGCTGCCGCGCAGCACCCATCCGGCCACGCCGCCGAGAAGCGCGATCGCGAGGCCGGCCGCGACCGCCCGCATGCGGCCGTACGCCGGCGGGCGGGCGGCGGCGACCAGGCGCTCGGGTAGCTGCTCGTCGAGCACGGGGTCGAACAACGCGTGCAGCTCGCGCTTCTGGGCGCGATACGCCTCGAGCCGCTCGGCTTCGTGCGGTCGCGTCGCGAGGTATGCCTCGATCTCTCCTGCCCGCTCGGCGCTGAGCTCGCCGTCGACCCACGCCAGCAGGTCGGCTTCCGTGATCGGCGACGTCGGGGTCATCGCGAGCGCCTCATTGCTTCACCACCTTCAGGTGCACGGGCTCGTTGCGGCCCTCCATCAGCGCGCGCAGCCGTTCGCGCCCGCGCGAGAGCCGCGACATCACGGTGCCGATCGGCACGCCGAGCGTGCGCGCTGCGTCGGCGTAGCTCATGTCCTCGAGTCCGACCAGCAGCAGCACTTCCTTCTGCTCGACCGGGAGGGCGTCGAGCGACGACTGCAGATCGCGAAGAGCGAGGCGGTCGCGCGGCGCGACTTCCGCCTCGGGCGCGCCGTTTTGCTCGTCGAGCGGCACGGTGTCGATGCGGCGCCGGCGAACGCCGTCGACGTGGAGGTTGTGCATGATGGCGAACAGCCACGCGCGCATGTCGGCGACCTCGCGCCACAGGTGCGGCCGAGACCAGGCTCGCTCGAGCGTGTCCTGGACCAGGTCGTCGGCGTCGTCGCGCTGGCCGGCCAGCGCGCGTGCGTAGCGGCGCAGCCGCGGCAGCCAGACCAGGAGCCGTTCGCGGTCGTCCGACGTCATGCGCTCGACGGTGCCGCCGTCACTCCTTGACGAGGTGCCAGACGTTGCGGAAGTTGTCGCCCGTCCTGTCGCCGGCGGCCTTGTCGGCGGAGTAGAAGTAGACCGGCTTGCCCTTGTAGGCCCACTGGCGCGAGCCGTCGTCGCGAGTGACGATCGTCCAGTCGCCGGCCGGCTGGTCGGAGGCGCTCGCCATCAGCGGCGGCCAGAGCGTTGCGCACGGGCCGTTGCAGGCGCTCTTGCCCGGGACCTTGTCATTGTCGAAAGTGTAGAGCGCCATCCCGTTGGCGCCGACGAGGACGCCGTTGCTCATCTTCGCCGGGCCTGGCGAAGCCATGGTGGCGCAGGCGGCGATGCCGAGGGCGACGACGGGCGCCGCGAGGAAGGACAGCTTGAACATGGGTGGGTCTCCTGAAGTGGCGAGGCGCGAGCGCAACCTCGTTCGGGGTGGACGAGCGGACCGGGCAAGTTATTCCCCGCGTCGAGGAAATTTCACTGCCGGCCCCCTGATCCGGGCACCGGGAAGCTCGCGATTCCAGGCGCAGGACTCGCGTTCCATGGGCTTGACATCACTTCCACCATTCGACTAAAGTCGAATCGTGGAAGAAAAGGAAGTCGTCCGATCGCTCGCCGCACTGGCGCAGCCCGTGCGCCTGCAGGTGTTCCGGGCGCTCGTCGTCACAGGCGCGTCGGGCTTGACGCCCGGGGCCATGGCCGACGGCCTGGGCATCCCGCCGAACACCTTGTCGTTCCACCTCAAGGAGCTGACCCATGCGGGGCTGGTGACGCAGGAGCGGGCCAGCCGGAACATCATCTACCGAGCGGCGTTCGACCGCATGAACGCGCTGCTCGGCTACCTGACCGAGAACTGCTGCCAGGGCGCCTCGTGCGCCGTCGAGTCGGCCGAGTCGTGCTGC
Source organism: Caldimonas sp. (assembly GCA_035456045.1). Classification (GTDB taxonomy): domain Bacteria; phylum Pseudomonadota; class Gammaproteobacteria; order Burkholderiales; family Burkholderiaceae_C; genus Schlegelella_A. The sequence goes on along the minus strand of DATIDZ010000077.1, from coordinate 3,798 downwards.
CCACCCCGTTGATCGGAGAGACCATGAAGCGCTTCCACGTGCATGCCCATGTCGACGACCTGAAGGCGAGCGTCGCCTTCTACAGCAGGCTGTTCGCCGCCGAGCCGACAAGGCTCGAGAGCGACTATGCCAAGTGGATGATCGACGACCCGCGCATCAACTTCGCCATCTCGACGCGCGGCGGCAAGCCCGGGGTCGACCACCTCGGGTTCCAGACCGACACCGACGAGGAGCTCGCCGAGCTGAAGGAGCGCGCGCAGGCGGCCGACATGGCGGTGCTCGACGAGGGCCGGACGACGTGCTGCTACGCGCGCAGCGAGAAGCACTGGGTCACCGACCCGCAGGGGATCGCCTGGGAGCACTTCCACACGCTCGACGACATCCCGACCTTCAGCGAGCGCAGCGCGGGCGTGCCTCGAGCCGCAGCCGCGTGCTGCGGCAACGCCGCGCCGCGCGGCGAGCCCGTCGCCGTTCCGTTCCGGCCGGCCTCGTCCTGCTGCTGAGGATCGAATTCCCTCGATGAACACCGGCGCCCTCGCGGCCGGCCCGGCCCCGGCACCGATGAGCACCTTCGAGCGCTACCTGACGCTCTGGGTCTTCGTCTGCATCGTCGCGGGAATCATCCTCGGGCAGTCCTTTCCTGCACCGTTCCAGGCGATCGGCCGCCTCGAGGTCGCCAAGGTCAACCTGCCGGTCGGCCTGCTGATCTGGGTGATGATCATCCCGATGCTCCTGAAGGTGGACTTCGCCGCCTTGCAGCAGGTCGGCCGCCACTGGCGCGGCATCGGCGTCACGCTTTTCGTGAACTGGGCGGTCAAGCCGTTCTCGATGGCGCTGCTCGGCTGGATCTTCGTCCGCCACGTGTTCGCCCCGTGGCTGCCGGCGGCGCAACTCGACAGCTACGTCGCCGGCCTGATCCTTCTCGCCGCGGCGCCGTGTACCGCGATGGTGTTCGTGTGGAGCCGGCTGACCCACGGCCACCCGCTCTTCACGCTCTCGCAAGTGGCCTTGAACGACACGATCATGGTGTTCGCGTTCGCGCCGATCGTGGCGCTGCTTCTCGGGCTGTCGTCGATCTCGGTGCCCTGGGAGACGTTGCTCACCTCGGTCGTGCTGTACATCGTGATGCCGGTGGTCCTCGCCCAGGTCTGGCGCAGGGTTCTTCTCGCTCGCGGACAGGCAGCGCTCGACGCTGCGCTCGCGACGATCGGTCCGTGGTCGATCGCGGCGCTGCTCGCGACGCTCGTCCTCCTGTTCGCGTTCCAGGGCGAGGCGATCCTCGAGCAGCCGCTCGTGATCGCGATGCTCGCCGTGCCGATCCTCGTCCAGGTCTTCTTCAACGCTGCGCTCGCCTATTGGCTGAACCGCCGCCTGGGCGAATCGCACAGCGTCGCGTGTCCCTCCGCGCTGATCGGGGCCAGCAACTTCTTCGAGCTGGCCGTTGCGGCCGCCATCAGCCTGTTCGGGTTCCAGTCGGGCGCGGCGCTGGCGACCGTGGTCGGCGTGCTGATCGAGGTGCCGGTGATGCTCCTCGTCGTTCGCGTCGTCAACGGCAGCAAGGACTGGTACGAGGCGGCGGCGACCGCCTCAAGGTGAACCGCCAGCGAGGAGACCCGCATCCGATGAGCGCCAAGATCTTCCACAACCCGGCGTGCGGCACGTCGCGCAACACGCTGGCGCTGATTCGCCATGCCGGCATCGAGCCCGTGGTCATCGAGTACCTGCGGACGCCGCCCTCCAAGGACGAGCTGTGCAAGCTCGTCGTCGACATGGGACTCCCGGTCCGCGGGCTTCCGCGCCGCAAGGGCACGCCCTATGCGGAGCTCGGCCTCGACGAGCCGACGCTGTCCGACGAGCAGCTGCTCGACGCCATGCTCGCGCACCCGATCCTGATCAACCGCCCGATCGTCGTGACCGAGCTCGGCACCAAGCTGTGCCGGCCCTCCGAAGAAGTGCTCGAGCTGCTGCCGGTGCCGAAGCTGGCGCCCTTCACCAAGGAAGACGGAGGCGTCGTCACCGACACCGGACGACGCCGCGTCTGAGCAGACGGGGCCTCCCCGCTACGCGGCCGGCCGGGTCTCGCGGAGGAGGGTCCCTCCGGTTCGGGCGGCCATCCTCTTTCGAGTGGAAGAATCGCGGCGTCCCCTGCGATAGGGTTCCAACCCACCATCGCAGGAGAAGATCATGGCCCGCGTGATGCAGATGACGGTCGCGACCGAGCTCGACACCGACATCAATCAGATCTACATGATCGACAGCGGTGTCGGACCGGGCCGGGCGAACCGACGAGACGACGTGATGCTGGTCCAGCTTCTGCTGAAGAAGGCAGGAGCGAACAGCGTGACGCCCGATGGGCTTCCCCTCCAGCACCATTCCAACTTGAAGGTCGACGGAATCTTCGGGCCGATGACCGCGCGGTTCATCGAAGGGTTCGAGTCGACCGGGGCATTGACGCGTCGGCTGGGCCACATGCACGTCGTGAGCGACGGCGGGTTCGACCCGTTGCCGGCGAGCGGCGCGGTCAAGGCCAGCGCGAGCGGCCTCTGGTACAAGATCTTCGCCGTGAACGTGCTGGCGAAGCAGAATCACGAGGAGAGCTACGACCATCTGGTCTCCGACCCGCCGACGCCGCCGCTGCTGCGCGCCACGCTGCAGAACCGCGGTTCGTTCCGCCGCGCCTGACACATCGCCCGAGCGGCGCGGTACGGGCAGCCGCGCTGTCCGCATCGGCGGCTCGCGGATCTGCCGCTGGCGCCGATGCCTTCTGCGTTAGCCTCGCGGCAGCGATGAGCCGCACCGACCACGACGCCGCGACGCAGGCCGCGACCCTCACTCTCGCGACTCGGCGGCGCGCCGGCCGGGCACGCGGGCCGGCGATCTGGCACCAGGAGATGCTCGCCGGGGCCGTCGCCTCGATCGCCACGCTCGCCGTCGTCCTCACCCTGGGACTGCTGAGCTTCGCGCCGCTCGGCGGGCAGGTGTCGGCGCTGGGCATCACCGCCGCGTTCGTCTCGGTCGTCGTGGGCGGCGTCGTCTACGGCGTGCTCGGTCGCAGCGCGATGCCCGTCAGCGGGCCCAGCTCGGCGACGGCGCTCATCTTCGCCGCGCTCGCGGCGCAGCTCGTGGCAGACGTTCACGGCTCGCCCACGAAGGCGTCGGACCTCGGCATGGTGATCGCGCTGCTCGGAGCGACCGTCATGTTGATGGGCGCGATTCAGGTCGCCCTGGGCGCGTCCGGCCTCGGCAAGCTCGCGAAGTTCGTTCCCCAGCCGGTGCTTGCCGGCTTCATGAACGGGGTGGCGGTGCTCATCGTCGTCTCGCAGCTGCCGCCGCTGCTCGGCGTGGCGTCGCTCGACCTGCGAGCGGGATCGCTCCTGGAACGGGTGCAGCCCTTCGCCTTGGTCCTCGGCCTCGCGACCGTGGCGATCACCGCCCTGGCCGACCGCCGCTGGCCGCGGCTGCCCGCGCCGCTGATCGGCCTGGCCGCCGGCCTCTCGCTCTACGCGCTCGCCCGGGCGCTCTTGCCGAACGTCGGCCTCGGCGACGTGATCGGCGCGTTGCCGAGCACGATGCCTTCGCCCGACGCTGCCGCGCGCCTCCTGACGCCGCAGGTCGCCGCCTTCGCCTGGCGCCACGCCGGAGACGTCGTGGCGACCGCGTTCGTCCTCGCGCTCATCAGCTCGCTGGAGACGGTGCTCGGCGCCTTGTCGATCGATCAGCAAGTGAACTCGCGTCACGACGCCGGCCGCGAGCTGATGGCGGTCGGCGCCAGCAACCTGGTGGCGGGGCTGTTCGGCG
>DATIDZ010000076.1:0-4158 GCA_035456045.1 Caldimonas sp. | reverse complement strand
CAACGGCTTTTCCCCCGGCTCGGAGTCGTCACCCGGCGACTCACTGCAGCAGCAGTTCGGCGTCGGCCGGCTTCGCTTCTCCCTCGCCGACGCGACCGCCTCGCCCAACGTGCTGGATGCGCCGGGCACGGTGACGATGGTCAATCGCATCACCCTGCGCGATCCGAACGAAGGCACCTTCATGACGAGTGCCAGCTCGTTCTCGGTCGACAGCGCGTTCATGTTCGTCACCCCGGACGTCAACAGCTTCTACGGCATCCGCGTCAGCGACAGCACCGGCGTCGGCAGCGCCTTCAACGACCAGCTCGACCTGCGGGTGACGAACAACGGCGCGGGCGTGGCGTTCCTGAACCTGCGCAGGGTGACCTCCGCCGGCGGGCTCGACGTCGTCAACACGCCGCTCGGAGCTGCCGCCATCGGCAGCTTCCTGATGGCGGGAAAGACGATGGCCGACGTCGTGGCGATCGCGTTCGAGATGAGCTATGTGCCCGGAGCGGGGAACGGCGTTCGTGCCGGCGCCGAGCTGATCGACGCGACGGGCGCGGGGATCGGCCTGTACGACTTCTTCGCCGAATCGGGCGGCACGATCTATCCGCAGATCTTCCACGGCGAGGGATTCACCCACGCCAGCGCCGGCGCGAACTGGACCGTCACGAGCGTCCCGGAGCCGGAGACCTGGGCGTTGATGCTGGGCGGGCTTGCCGCGCTCGGCGCGGCGGCACGCCGCCGCCGCCCCGGCTGAAGCGACCGCAACCGGCCCCTTTCGCACGCCGGGGCCGGCGCGAAGCGGACGTCAGGGCTTGACGGTCAGCTTGTTGTCGACCGACTTGACGCCGTCGGTGTTCTTCGCGATCGCGACCGCCTTGTCGACGTTGCCCGCCTTGTCGGCGGAGCCGTTCAGCGTCACCACTCCGTCCTTGGTGTCGACATCGATCGCCAGGCCCTTCACGTCGGGGTCGGCGAGGAGCTGGGTCTTGACCTTGCCGGTGATCGCGGCGTCCGACGTCGCTTCGCCCGCCTTGTTCATCGCGCTCGCCGTCGCCGACATCGCGTTCGACGCTGCCGTGGAAGGCGCGACGGTCGTCGTCGTCGAGGTGGTCGACGACGTGCCGGCCGGCGTGTCGGTCGTCGTGGTCCTCTTCTCGCAGGCGGCGAGCAGCGTGGCCGCGGCGATGACGGAAAGAGCGACGGCGTGAGTTCTGATGGCTTTCATGGTTTTCTCCTGAGCGCGCCAGTTCATGGGTGCGGCGCGAGCCCGGATTGTCGGCATCCGGCGCGCCTCGGCGAGCTCTCGCGAGCCGGTCGCGCCGTCGACCGACCCGGGCGCGGGAACCTGTCTTACGCCGTCGTCGGAGCGAGCGACGCGAGCCACGCGCGCTCCCGCAGCCAGGAGCTCACCCGGTAGCGCTCGCCGCGGTAATGCGCGTCGAGGTGACCGAGCAGCGTCGCGACCGCGAGGGGATCCCAGCGGGCGAGAAACTCGAACGGTCCGGCCGGGTGGTTGACGCCGAGCTTCATCGCCAGATCGGCACCTTCGGGCGTGCACACCCCTTGCTGGACCGCATCGGCGCCCTCGTTGACGAGCATGGCGACGGTGCGTGCAACGACCAGGCCGGGCGCGTCGCCGACGACGTGCGGCTGCCAGCCGGCGATGCGCAACCATTCCGCGGCCTGCTCGCGCCACTCGGGCGACGCGCTCGCCGCGAACGCGATCGCCAGCGGCGTGCCCGGCGCGCCGCCGGCCGGCGCGACCGGCAGGTCGAAGACGGCGAGGTCCCGAACCCCCGAGTCGGCGGCGACGAGCGTCGCCGCGCGGCCGTCGACCAGGCGCAGCTCGCCGGCGTCGGTCTGCAGGCCGTTCCAGCGGCTCGCGGCATCGGTCTCGAAGCGGACGCCGGCGGCCTCGAGCCGTGCCGCCCAGCGATCGACCGCGACGCCTCGGCCGTGCAGCGCGACGATGGCGCCCGCCGGCACGGGCGGCGACGCGAAGTCCGGCGCGGCCGGCGCCGCCGCCGCGCCGGGACCGTAGGGGAAGAATCCGCGGCCCGACTTGCGGCCGAGGACGCCGCCGTCGACCATCTCGCGCTGCACCAGCGACGGCTGATAGCGCTTGTCGCCGAAGTTCGCATCGAACACGGACTGGGTGACGGCGAAGTTCGTGTCGTGGCCGATCAGGTCCATGAGCTCGCATGGCCCCATGCGAAAGCCGGCCCCGCGCAAGCAGGCGTCGATCGTCGCCGGCTCGGCGAAGCGCTCGTGCAGCAGCGACAGCGCCTCGGCGTAGTACGGGCGCGCGATGCGGTTGACGATGAAGCCCGGCGTCGATCGCGCATGCACCGGCGTCTTGCCCCAGCGCTTGCTCAGCTCGAAGATCGCCGCCGCGACGCCGGCGTCGGTCTGCAGGCCCGAGACGACCTCGACCAGCTTCATCAGCGGCACGGGGTTGAAGAAGTGCATGCCGACGAGCCGCCCGGGCCGGGTCAGCCCGTTGGCGAGCGCGGTGATCGAGATCGACGAGGTGTTCGAGGCGAGCACGCCGTCGGCGCCGACGATCGCCTCGAGATCGCGGAACAGGGCCCGCTTGGCGTCGAGGTTCTCGACGATCGCCTCGACCACCAGCCCGCAGCCGGCCGCGTCGTCGAGCCGCGCTGCGGCGCTGATCCGGGCAGCGATGGCCTTCGCGTCGGCGCCGTCGAGCCTGCCCTTGGCGGCGAGGCCGTCGAGTGTCGTCGCCAGCTTGGCGCAGGCGGCGGCCGCGGCGCCGTCGCGGGTGTCGAAGAGGCGGACCGCGTGGCCGGCCTGCGCGGCGACCTGCGCGATCCCCGCGCCCATGATGCCGGCGCCGACGACGAAGACGGTGGTGTCTGAACGCAGCTCGAGCGCCATGGCAGTCGCGGGGTTGTGCGAGGCCGCGCCCCGCGAGTCGGAGCGCCGGAGCTTAGCGCGAGACGGCACCGCGTCGCCGCGCCTGCGCGGTCAGCGTTTCGTGGCCGTTCCGCCCGCCGTCGTCGCACCGCCCGAAGCACCGGCCATGCCGCCTTCCGATGACGCGCCGCTTCCGCCCGTGCCGCTGCCGGAGCGCGCGCCGCTGTCGGCCTCGCCCTTCGGCGTGATCGACGCCGAGCCGCCCGCGCCCTGACCGGCCGAGGCGCCGGCCGCCGTCGATGCGCCGGCCCCGGCCGACGCGCCGCCGCCCTGCGAGGAGCCGGCGCTGCCGCCAGAGACAGCGGCCGTCATCGGCCGACCGGCGCCCGCTTCGCTGCCGCGCACCTCGATCCTGCGGCTGCGTTCCTGCGGTGCGCGCTTCGGGATGCGCAGCTCGAGCACGCCTTCGCGCACCGTCGCCTGGACCTCGTCGGGGTTCGGCGCGAACGGAAGCTGGATGCTGCGCTGGAAGCGCCCGTGGCTGCGCTCCATGACGTGGAAGTTCTGCTCGTTGCGCTCGCGCTCGCTCTTGCGCTCGCCGCGCAGGGTGAGCACGTCGCCTTCGATGCGGATGTCCAGGTCCGACGGCTGCACGCCGGGCAGGTCGGCGTGCAGGAGAAGCTCGCCGTCGCTGTCTTGCAGGTCGATGTGCGGCGCATTCATCATCGACCCCGAGCGGCCGCCGGCGTTGCTGCCGCCGCCGCTGAACACGTCCTCGAAGACGCGATCGATCTCGCGCTGCAGCTGGAACAGCGGGTCCTGCATCCAGCCGCGCGTCGACGAATAGGGAACCAGAAAGCGGGAAGCCATGGCACGACTCCTTTCGACCGAGTGGTGATCGATGCCGGCATCTGCCATGCCTGTCGTCGCCTCGGCCAGCGCCCGGCGCGGACCGGTCGCTCCCGCGGCAACGCGCCGTCGCGAGGCGCTCAGGCCGCCCGAGCCGGGCCCGTGTCGGCCCGCTCGCCGGACGCGGCCATCACACCGGCGGCGCGGACGACGTCGCCGACGACGATGATCGCCGGCGCGCCGAAGCGCTCGTTCGTGACGACCGCCGCGAGCGTGTCGAGGCGACAGATCGCGTGCCGCTGCTCGGGCCGGCTCGCGTTCTGGACGATCGCGACCGGCGTCGTGCCGGCGACCCGGCTCGCGAGCCCGGCCTGCACCGCCTCGGCGCTCGCGATCCCCATGTAGACGACGACGGTGATGCCGCTCGCCGCCGCGGCGGCGATG
>DATIDZ010000075.1:0-5513 GCA_035456045.1 Caldimonas sp. | reverse complement strand
AGCGCGCCGGCGCCGTCGTTGCGGCCGAAGGCGCGCGCGAGCCCGAGCGTCACCTCTTGAATGCGCGCGCCGAGCTGGCCGCGCACGACGCGTCCCTGCGTGCGCAGGCGCTGGGCGACATCCATCGCGACATCGATCGGCAACGCGAAGGAGACGCCCATGAAGCCGCCGCTCGAGGTGTAGACCATCGCGCTCATGCCGACCACCTCGCCGTGCAGGTTGAACAGCGGCCCGCCCGAGCTGCCCGGATTGGTGGCGACGTCGGTCTGGATGAACGACACGCCGAGGCCGCCGGGAAAGAAGCGGCGGGCGCTGACGATTCCGGCGGTGACCGTCGCGTCGAATCCGAACGGTGCGCCGATGGCGGCCACCCAGTCGCCGACCGCGAGCCGGCTCGGGTCGCCGATGCGCGCTGCGGTCAGGCCGGTGGCATCGATCTTCAGCAGCGCCACGTCGCTGAGGATGTCGAGCCCGATCACGCGAGCGTTGAATTCGCGTCCATCGGCGAGGACCACGGTCGCCCCCTCGATGTCCGTCACGACGTGGGCGCTGGTCAGGATGTGGCCGTCGGCCGAAATGACGATGCCCGAGGCCTGATTGCGGGTCGGCGCCTGATCGAAGGCGGGCTTGCGCGGCGCTTCGCGAACCGGCGCGGCGGCGCCCTCGGACAGGAGCGGGTCGTCGATGTCCCCGTCGCCGGTGACGGGAACCCAGGGCGCGACCGTCCTGATGCTGACGACGACGGCCTCTTCGCGCGACACGTACGAGACGAAGTCCGGCGGCGCCGGAAGGGCACTGCCGGCAGCGATCGCGATGTCGCCGACGACGGCCACGGCGATCGCGACGGCTACGCCGCGAAGCGCGACGATCGCCCCACGGCGCCGTCGCACCGCGCGCGATCCGCAGACGGTCGCGCTCATCGCCGCTTCGCGCTCAGTGCGCCATCAGCACCGGCACGGTCATCGAGGCGAGGATCGTGCGGGTGGCGCCGCCGAGCACCCACTCGCGCGCCCGGCTGTTGCCGTAGCAGCCCATGACGAGCAGATCGGCCGACGTGTCCGCGGCGAGCGAAAGGAGCGCGTCGCCGACGCTCGCCGGCGACGCCTGGTGGCGGTGCATGCTGACGCCGATGCCGTGCAGCGCGAGGTAGCGCTCGATGTCGAGGGGCGCGTCGGGCTCATCGCCGCCGCCCTCGTCGCACGTCACGACATGGACGCGTTCGCAGACGCGCAGGAAAGGCAGCGAGGCGCTGACGGCGCGCGCCGATTCGGGCGTGTTCTTCCACGCGACCAGGGCGACCTTGCCGAAGGCGTCGGCAGCGCCGACGTACGGAATGACGAGCGCCGGCCGGCCGCTGTCGATCAGCACCGACTCGACAAACGCCGCCGGCAGGCAGGCTTCGGGCGGGTTGGACGGATCGCGCTGGCCGAGCACCAGCAGGTCGGCGTAGCGGCACTGGCGCGTCAGCGTTCGGATCGGCTCGTTCGCCGGCGCGTTCCAGTGCAGTCGATCGTTGCTCTCGGCGACGCGATCGAAGGTCTTCCTCGCCGACGCGAGGTTGGCCGCCTCCATGTCGCCCATGAGCGCGACCGCCTCGGGACTGCCGATGACGTAGACGTAGGGATATTCGGCGCCGAGGGATGCGACGGCGTAGATCGCCGTGACGTCGGCGTCATGGGTGCGACCGAGCCTCGCGGCGATCTCCAGGCGCCGTGACGAGGCCGCCGACGCGTCGACATGGACGACGATGGACTTCAGTTCGTGCTTCATGGGATGGCCGCGCGATGCGGGCCCTCGAGCCACTGTACGGAGGGCGCCGGTTCGCGCCCTTGACGGTGGTCAAGGCGAGCGGAGGGTGCCGGATCAGACTGGTGTTCCCCGCGGGGCATTTTCCAGCCGACCTCCCATGCTGCCCTTCACCCACCAGCAGTTCATGCTCGTGTTCTCCGTCTACAACGGCGCGATCTGGCCATTGCAGCCGATCGTCCTCGCTGCCGGGCTCGTGATGCTCGCGTTTCTGGCGTGGCCCACGCCGAGGCGAGACAAGGCGGGCGTCGTCCTGCTGGCGGCCCTGTGGATCTGGACCGGGCTGGTCTACCAGATCGGCTTCTTCTCGCACATCAACCCGATCGCGACGGCCTTCGGCGCCGCATTCGTGGTCCAGGGCGCCCTTCTGCTCGAGGCGGCGCTTCGCGGCAGGCTGCGGTTCGCCACGTCGAGCCGCTTGCGCCTCGTGACGGGATGGGCGCTGTTCTTGTACTCGCTGTTCGTCTACCCGCTGATCGGGATCGCCTCGGACACCAGCTACATCGACCTGCCCGCGTTCGGCCTCGCGCCCTGCCCCGTCACGTTGACGACCCTCGGCATGCTGCTGCTCGCGCGCAGCCCGGTGCCGGGTCGTCTCTTCGTGATTCCGATCGCCTGGGCCCTCGTCGGCGGCAGCGCGGCCGCCTTGCTGCGGATGCCGCAGGACTGGCCGCTGCTGCTCGCACCGATCCTGCTCGCCATTGTCCTTGCGCACGATCACTTTCGCGCACGCGGCCTGGGGCGCAAGCAGCCCGCTTGAAACAAAGACAACGGGCCAGCTCCTGCGAGCTGGCCCGTTGTCTTTGTTGGTCGGGACGGCGGGATTCGAACTCGCGACCCCTTGCACCCCATGCAAGTGCGCTACCAGGCTGCGCTACGCCCCGTGCTGCGGATTATAGGCAGCGGCTGATCACGACCCGAGCAGGCGCCGCATCCAGAGCAGCGCCCGGCACGGCGTCTGCGTTCGCCGAACGTGGCCGCTTGCCTGCGCCCCCCTGTCAAGAGGGGGCGACGGGGAGGGCCCGCTTCAGAGAATTTGCTCCGCTGCACCACAAGCGCCTGCACGGGCTTGCCTACATCAAACAAGCGGAGACATCGTGACCCGTCACTCCTTTCCTCAGCGCACCCGTCCCAAGCGTTCATTCGCCTACTCGACCCTCGCCTTCGCGGCGACGCTGGCGCTCGGCGCCGGCGAGGCGAGCGCGTTCGACGTCGACAGCGGCAATCCCGACTTCGCGATCCGCTTCGACAACACGGTCCGGCTCAACTACGGCGTCCGCACCGAATCGCGCGACTCGAAGATCGGCAACTCGGCGCTCGCCGACGAAGGCGACTACAGCTTCGACAAGGGCGACGCCATCGCCAAGCGGTTCGACCTCCTCTCGGAGTTCGACCTCGTCTACAAGAAGCGCTACGGCCTGCGCATCAGCGGCGCGGCGTGGTACGACTTCGCCTACGGAGAGATGAGCAAGTCCAATCCGAATCCGCCGCTGGTGGGCATCCCGAGCTACATCGGCAACCAGTACAGCTCGACCGTCAAGCGGCTCTACAGCGACGGCGCCGAGTTCCTCGACGCCTTCGTCTTCGGCGGCGTCGACCTGGGCGAGGTGCCGGTGCAGGCCAAGCTCGGGCGACACACGATCTACTGGGGCGAATCGCTCCTGCTCGGCGGTCACATGCACAGCGTCTCGTACGCGCAGGCACCGCTCGACCTGCAGAAGGGCTTCGCGACCCCGGGCACCGAGGTCAAGGAGCTGTTCCGGCCGCTCAACCAGCTGTCGCTGCAGGCGCAGGTCACCGACACGCTGTCGGTCGCCGGCCAGTACATGCTCGAGTGGGAGTCGGCGCGCTATCCGGAAGGCGGCACTTTCTACGGCCCGGTCGACTTCGTCTTCAACGGCCCCGATCGGCAGTTCATCGCGGCGCCTGCCGCTTTTGGCGGCCCCGGTTTTGCAATGCGCGGCGCCGCGGTCGAGCCGAAGCAGCACGGCGAGTTCGGCCTGTCGGCGCGCTGGGCGCCGGAGTGGCTCGACGGCACCGCGGGTCTCTACTACCGCAACTACGCCGACAAGCTGCCGCAGGTCCTCATCACCTCGGTGCCGCTGGCGTCGCGCCAGTACAACCTGATCTATGCCGACAACATCCAGTTGTTCGGCGCGAGCATCGCCAAGAACATCGCCGGCATCAGCACCAGCGCCGAGATCTCGTATCGCAAGAACACGCCGCTCAACGCCCAGGTGCTCGGCATTGCCCAGGGCCTGCCTAGCCAAGGCGACACCAAGGGCCCGCGCGGCGACACCTGGCACGGCCTCGCAAACGCCATCGGCACGATCCCGAAGACGCCGCTGTTCGACGTGGCGACGTGGGCCGCCGAGGTGGCCTGGTCGCATCTCTCCTCCGTCAACAGCGGCGCGAACCTGTTCATGGGCGTCGGCTACGCGCCTTGCGTCGGCAAGGACAAGTGGGACGGCTGCTCGACCCAGAACTACGTCGGCATCGGCGCCTCGTTCAACCCCACCTGGTTCCAGGTTCTGCCGGGAGTCGACCTGTCGGCGCCGGTGAGTTACGCGATCGGCGTCAGCGGCAACGCCGCGACGACCTTCGGCGGCAACCAGGGCCTCGGCAACTACAGCCTCGGCCTCGGCGCCGACGTGCTGCAGAAGTACCGCTTCGACCTGAAGTACATCGACTATCTCGGTCGCTACCGCGACAACGGCACCGCCGTGACCTCGCAGAACGGACTGACGACGTTCCTGCGCGACCGCGGCGCCGTCAGCCTGACCTTCAAGACCACCTTCTGAGGAACCCTCCATGAACCGCAAACTCCACTGGTTCGCCGGGCTGATGGCCTTTTCGGCCTTCGGTGCCCATGCCGTTTCCGCCGACGAGGCCAAGGCCCTCGGCACGACGCTGACCGCGATCGGCGCCGAGAAGGCCGGCAACGCCGCCGGCACCATCCCCGCCTACAGCGGCGGCCTGACGACCGCGCCGGCCGGCTTCAAGCCGGGCGACGGCGTCCGCCCGGATCCGTTCGCTTCGGAAAAGCCGCGCCTGCAGATCGACGCCAAGAACATGGCGACGCATGCAGCACAGCTGACCGAAGGCACCAAGGCGCTGATGCAGAAATATCCGAGCTACCGCATCGACGTCTATCCGACGCATCGCACGGTGGCGTTCCCGAAGTTCGTCATCGACAACACGGCCAAGGCGGCGGTCAGCGCCAAGACGCAGAACGAAGGCCGCTCGATCGAAGGCGCGCACGCCGGCTTCCCGTTCCCGATCCCCAAGACCGGCAACGAGGCGATGTGGAATCACCTGGTGCGCTTCAACGGCCAGGCGTACGAGGCAAAGTACCGCAACCTGACCGTCGACGCGAGCGGCCGGGCGTCGCTCGCTACCGAGGGCGTCAGCACGCAGGAGTTCCCGTTCTGGGACAACAGCAAGCCGTCGGCCGATACGTACTGGCGCATCAAGCTCACCTACACCGGCCCGGCGCGCCGCGCCGGCGAGGCGCTCCTGATCGTCGACCCGCTCGACATCGGCACCAAGGATCGTCGCGCCTGGACGTACCTGCCCGGCCAGCGCCGCGTCAAGGTCGCACCCGACCTCGCGCACGACACGCCGAACCCCGGCACCGCCGGCGCGACGACGTTCGACGACACGTTCATCTTCAACGGCTCGATGGACCGCTTCGACTTCAAGCTGGT
>DATIDZ010000074.1:0-19663 GCA_035456045.1 Caldimonas sp. | reverse complement strand
TCTCGGTGACCGCGTCGACGTCGCGCCGTCCTTCCGAGGAGAAGAAGCGAAAGCCGAATTTCTTCAGCTGCGCGGACTCGAGGTGGGGCTTGAGGCCGAGGACCTCGCTCAGGTAGTGGGCGCCGATCTCGACGGTCGACTCGCCGACCTTGTGCGCCGCGATCGGCACCGGGTGCAGGCGCCGCTCGAGGACCAGCACGTCGAGGTCGGCGAACGTCTGCTTCAGCTGCAGCGCGAGCGTCAGGCCGGCGAGGCCGCCGCCGGTGATGACGACGTCGTGGCGGTCGACGGCGCGGGTCGCCGGCGGTCCCGCGGGCGCCTCGACCCGGCCCGCGCTCATGACGCGAGCGCCGGCGTCGCCGTGCCCGCGACCGGCGCCGACGCGGTCGCCACGAGCACCAGCGCGAGCGACGGCGCGAGGGCCAGCGCGATTGCTCCTGCCGCCGCGCCCGGCTCGGCGTCGGCGATCGCTTCGAACAGCGGCAATGCCCCGGCGATGGCGTTGCCGCCGAGGCTGCGCGCGGCTGCCGAGCGGAGCGGCGTCGCGACGGTCTTGCCGGCGACGAGCGACCAATGAAAGGTCGCCACCGTCCGCTCGCTCGCGCGCGGCGAGAGGACGAGGGCGCAGGCGAGCAGGCCCGTGCTCGCGGTCCCCGAGGCGAGGGCACCCACCGCCTCGACATCGACGCCGACCAGCAGCACCGACCGCGCGTCGGCCTGGCACTGCGTCGCCGCCTCGAGCAGCCCGGCGCCGAAGCTCGCCTCGGAGGCGCTGAGCGCGGTGCTCGCCTCGCGGCAGCCGGTGGCGATCGTCCAATAGCCGGCGGCGGCGTTGTGCACCGAGTTGTGGAACTTGGTCGGCGAGATCAGCGTCGGCTCGGTGGCGAGCGTCGAGCACATGTAGTCGTTCACGGCGAGGTCGCCGTGCGCGGAGGTGAAGACCGAGGGCAGCGTCGCCGCGTCGAGGCCCGATTCGAGCACGGCCGCGGCGGCGACCTCGAGCGCGAGCGCGACGGTGTCGGGCGCGCGTCGCCGCTCGGCGGCGGCGAGGAGCGCGGGCGCGGGCCGCTTGGCGGGCGTCGCCAACGGCTCGGACTCGCCGCGGAACGCCGCGCGCGCCGCGGTCCAGCCCGGCAGCGTCGGCGCCCAGAAGGCGATGCCGTCGATGAACAGCATGCCGCCGCGCACGCCGCCGCTCATCGCGCCCCTCCCGCGGAGGCGTCGCCGAAGATGAGGACGCAGTTGTTGCCGCCGAACCCGAACGAGTTGCTGAGCGCGACGCGCACGGGCGCGTCGGCGGCGTCGATTCGCACCTGCGGCCCACACGCCGCGTCGAGGACGCGCGTGTTGACGGTGCCCGGGCGAAGGCCGTGCTCGATCGCGAGCAGGCTGGCCGCCGCCTCGACGATGCCGGCGGCGCCGAGCGTGTGGCCGGTGACGCCCTTGGTCGAGCTGGCGTGCGTCGTCGCCGGGAAGCGGCGCGCGACCAGCGCCGCCTCGACCTCGTCGTTCTTCGCGCTCGCGGTCCCGTGCAGGTTGATGTGGTCGACCGCGGCGGCGTCGATCCCGGCGCGCGCAAGCGCGTCGTCGAGGGCGCGCTCGGCGCCGAGTCCCTCGGGATGCGGCGTCGACATGTGGTGGGCGTCGCTCGACTCGCCGTAGCCCAGCAGGTACAGCCCGGACGACCGCCCGGCGACTGTCTTTCCGGCCGTGCCTTCGCGCGAAGCCGAGAGTGCCGGTCGACGCGAGCCGGCGTCCTCGGCGCGCTCGAGCAGCGCGAAGCCGGCGGCTTCGCCGATGCTGATGCCGCTGCGCTCGGAATCGAACGGGCGGCACGGCTCGGGCGAGACGAGCTGCAGCGCGTTGAATCCGAACAGGACGCTGCCGCACAACGTGTCGACGCCGCCGACGACCGCCGCGTCGACGAGGCCGAGGCGAAGCATCCGCTCGGCCGTCGCGAACACCTTGGCGCTCGACGAGCACGCGGTCGAGACGGTCACGGTCGGCCCGGCGAGGTCGAGCGCTTCCTGGACGAAGCTGGCGAGCGAATGCGGCGTGTGGACGCGGGGATTTCGGTTGTCGGCCGGAAAGGCGCCGTCGGCATCGAGGTGGCGATAGGCGTCCTCGGTCGCGCCGATGCTCGAGGTCGAGGTGCCGAGCACGACGGCGACGCGCTCGGCCCCGTGCCGCTCGCGCGCTGCGTGGACGGCGTCGATGAACGCGTCGCCGTTCAGTCCGAGCCAGGCGAGCCGGTTGTTGCGGCAGTCCCAGGCGGCGAGCGGCTTCGGCAGCGGCGACGCCTCGAGGCCGGCGACCCGGCCGATCCATGTCGGCAGCGGCGTCGGCCCGAAGTCGTTCGGCGTCAGCGCGCTGCGGCTCTCGCGCAGCGCCGCCCCGAGGGCGGCCTTGCCGACGCCGGCGGCGCTGGTCACGGTGTAGGCGGCGATGCGCAGCGGAACGATGGGGGCGGGCACGGAGAAATCAGGGCAGGAAGCGGGCCCGCGATTATCGGGGCGCCTGCGCAGCGCGGCCGACGCCCGAGTCAGGGGGAGGGACGCTCGATGACCTGATTCACGACCACCCGGCCGAGGACGACGATCACCGCCGCGACGGCGAGCAGCGCCGGCCGCTGGCCGGCGCCGTGCAGAAGCGCGCCGAAGACGAGCGGGCCGAGCCCCTGGCCGATGAAGAAGCCGCAGGCGAAGAGCGCGACCGCCGAGCCGCGCGCCGACGGCGCGAGCTCGGTCGCCTCGGTCTGCATCGAGTTGTGCAGCATGTAGAAGCTGACGCCGGCGACGAGCATCGCCAGGGCGGCCAGCCACCAGCTCGGCACGACCGCGAGCGCCGCGTAGCACGCGGCGGCCGCGCCCGAGCCGATCAGGCACATCCTGCGCACGCCGAACAGGCGCAGGAAGACGCGAACGCCCAGCGCGTAGAGCAGGCCGCCGATGCCGAATGCGCCGAGCACCAGGCCGGTGACGGCGGCGATCGATGCGCCGGCCGGCCGCGTCGTCGTGAGCAGCAGCTCGCCCATGTACGGAAACAGCCCGTAGAAGAACATGCCCTCGACGGCGACGCCGCCGATGAGCCACGGCGCCTTCGGGTTCGCGAGGACGCGGCCGTAGAGCGTCGCGAACGAGCCGCTGTCGCGGCTCGCCGCCGCGCTCGCGCCGGCCGGCATGGCGAGCCAGGCGATCGCCGCCGCGACCGCGCCGACGCCGGCGCCGATGAAGAGCGCGCTGTGCCAGCCGAAGGCGTCGTTGGCGAAACCCGAGACCACCGAGCCGAGCATCTGCCCGGAGATGATCGCGAACAGCATCCGGCCGATCATCACCTGGCGCTCGCTCATGTCGTAGGTGTCGCCGAGGCCGGCGAGGACGAGCGGGATCAGGCCGCCGGCGAAGATGCCGGCGCCGATCCGCGTCGCCATCAGGAGCGCGAAGTCGGGCGCGAACGCGCCGAGCAGCAGCGTGACGGCGAGGCCGGCGACGCAGACCTGGATGCAGCGCGGCTTGCCGAAGCGGTCGCCGATCGGGCCGAGGAAGGGCTGCGCCAGCGCGTAGGGCAGCGCGTAGGCGGTGTTGAGCAGCGCCGCGGTGGTCGGCGTGATCGCGAAGTGCGTCGCGACCGGCAGGATGATCGGATCGACGAGCCGCAGCGCGAAGCCGCTCGCGAAGGCGCAGGCGGCGAAGACGAGGAAGACCGGCAACGCGCGCTAGGAGCGCATCAGCGCTTCGATCTCTGCCGCCGCGACCGGCACGCCGCGGCTGATCAGCTCGCAGCCCTGCTCGGTGACGACGGCGTCGTCCTCGATCCGGATGCCGATGTTCCAGAAGCGCTCGGGGACGCCCTCGCCGGCGCGCACGTAGAGGCCGGGCTCGATCGTCACGACCATCCCCGGCTCGAGCTTGCGCGAGGGCTTCTTGACCACCGTGCCGCCGAGCCAGTCGGGCTGGGCCACCGGCGCCTCGTCGGCCGCCTGGTAGTCGCCGACATCGTGGACGTCACGGCCGAGCCAGTGGCCGGTGCCGTGCATGTAGAACTTGCGGTACGCCGCCGACTCGATCACCGCGTCGACGTCGCCGACGGCGTTGCGGTCGAGCAGGCCGGTGTCGAGCATGCCCTGGGCCAGCACGCGCACGGCGGCGGCGTGCGCGTCGCGCAGTCGTGCGCCCGGCTTCGTCGCCGCGACCGCGGCCGCCTGCGCGGCCTCGACAAGGTCGTAGAGCTCGCGCTGGGCCGGGCTGAAGCGCCCGTCGGCGGGGAACGTGCGGGTGACGTCGCTCGCGTAGCCGTCGAGCTCGCAGCCGGCGTCGATGAGGCAGAGCTCGCCCGCCTTCAGCGGCGTCGCGCTCGGCGTGTAGTGAAGGATGCACGCGTTGGCGCCGGCGGCGACGATCGACGTGTACGCCGGCCCCTCGGCGCCCGAGCGGCGGAACTCGTGCAGCAGCTCGGCCTCGATCTCGTACTCGGGGACGGCGGCGCGCGGATCCTTCGCGAAGCGCGCGGCACAGAAGCGCATCGCGCGCACGTGGGCGGCGGCGCTGATCCGTGCCGCTCGACGCATGATGTCGACCTCGCCGGCGTCCTTGCGGACGCGCATCGTCGCCAGCAGCGGCGCCAGGTCGTACTGCACGCCGGGCGCCTCGACGCCCATGCGGCCCTTCGCGCGAACGCGCTCGAGCCAGCCGTCGATGCGCGCGCCGAGGCCCGGCGTGTCGAAGCTCCACCAGACGGCGGGCTGGTCGGCGAGGCGCTCGACGACGACGTCGTCGAGGCGGTCGAGCGTGACGGCGTCGTCGACGGCGAGCGCCGCCGGGGCCGCGTCGGGGCCGAGGCGGATGCCGTCCCAGAGCTCGCGCTCGACGTCCTTCGGCCGGCACGCCAGCGTCGTCCTGCCGTCGCTGCCGATGAGGAGCCACGCGCCCGGCTCGGAGAAGCCTGTGAGGTAGTGGAAGTCGCTGCCGTGCCGGTACGGGTGGTCGTTGTCGCTGTTGCGCTGGCGCTCGGGCGCCGTCGGCACGATCGCGACCCCGCCGCCCACCGCCTTCATGGCCGCGGCGATGCGCGCCCGCCGGGCGACGAAGGAGGAAGAGGAAGAAGCGCTCATGGCTTCGACTGTAGCGGCCGGTCGGGGGACAATCGCGAGCGCGGGCTTCGACACTCATCGGAAGGCAACACCCCATGCAATACCGGCGTCTCGGCAGGAGCGGCCTCAGGGTGAGCGAGCTCTCGCTCGGCTCGTGGATCACTTATCACACGCAGGTAGACGTCACCGCGGCCAAGGAGATGCTCGCCGCGGCGATGGACGCGGGCGTCAACTTCTTCGACAACGCCGAGGTCTACGCGCGCGGCCAGAGCGAGGTCGTGATGGGCGAGGCGATCAAGGCGCTGAAGTGGCCGCGCCTCAACTACGTCGTCTCGACGAAGTTCTTCTGGGGCCTGGAACGCGAGGGCAACACCGTCAACCGGATGGACACCCTGAATCGCAAGTACCTGACGCAGGCGATCGACGGTTCCCTCAAGCGCATGCAGCTCGACTTCATCGACCTGGTGTTCTGCCACCGGTCGGACCCGAACACGCCGCTCGAGGAAACCGTCTGGGCGATGAGCGACATGATCACGCGCGGCAAGGCGCTGTACTGGGGAACGAGCGAGTGGAGCGCGGCCGACATCCGCGCTGCCTGGGAGATCGCCGACAGGCACCATCTCCACAAGCCGGTGATGGAGCAGCCGCAGTACAACCTCTTCCACCGCAAGCGAGTCGAGCAGGAGTACGCGCCGCTCTACGCCGACATCGGCCTCGGCCTCACGACCTGGAGCCCACTCGCGAGCGGGCTTCTGACGGGCAAGTACCGCCACGGCATTCCGGCGGGCAGCCGCGGCTCGCTCGAGAGCATGTCGTGGCTCGCCGAGCGCCTGACCGACGCCCAGAAGAACGCCGCGGTCGATCAGCTCGAGGGCATCGCCGCCGAGATCGGCGCGGGTGTCGGCCAGATGGCGATCGCCTGGGCGCTCAAGAACCCGAACGTCTCGACCGTCATCACCGGCGCGTCGAACGTCGGCCAGCTGCGCACCAACCTGCTCGCCGTCGACGTCGTTCCCCGCCTCACGCCGGAGGTCGTCGCACGCATCGACGCGATTGCCGCGCCGCTTGCGACCTGACGACGGGGCCGGTCAGGCCGGGCCGGCGTTGAGCTCGGCGAGCTGCGCGGGCGTGCCGACGTTCTCCCAGCGCCCGCGATAGATCTCTGCGGCGATGCGTCGCTCGCGCATGCCGGCATAGAGCAGCGGCGCGAGCGCAGCGTGCGTCCCCGGGGCGATGCCGGCGAACATCTCGGCGCGCGCCAGCGCGATGTTCGCGTAGGTCCAGCGCTGCCCGTCGGGGCCGGCGCCGTCGGCCAGGCCGAGGCCGTCGGCGTCGAGGCCGAAATCGCCGCGCGGATGGAACGCCGGATTGGGGACGAGCCACAGGCGCGCCAGTCGGCCGCTGTCGACGAAGTGCGTCGCGGCCTCGCCGCTGAAGCGGAAGTCGGGCGCCCACACGTCGGCCGAGACGATCCAGAACGCATCGCCGAGCAGTGGCAGCGCCTTGGCGATGCCGCCGGCGGTCTCGAGCGCGCCGCCGTGGTCGCGTCCTTCGCGCGAGTAGGCGATGGCCAGGCCGAAGCGCGTGCCGTCGCCGATCGTGGCGACGATCTGCTCCTCGAGCCAGGCCGTGTTGACCACGACCTCGCGAACGCCCGCTCGCGCCAGCGCCTCGAGGTGCCATTCGATCAGGCGCTTGCCGTGCACCTCGAGCAGCGGCTTCGGGCAGGTGTCAGACAGCGGCCGCATGCGCTGGCCGCGGCCGGCGGCAAGGATGATCGCCTTCATCGCGCGTCCGTCGTCGCCGGCGCGCTGCCGCGCTCGATCGCGTGGCGCTCGACGGACGCGGGCTCGAACGCCGCGATCAGCGCCGACAGCAGCGTGTGCGCGCGCGCCGAGTTGTCGGCGCCGAGGTTGCACACATAGACATCGAGCGTCGCGGCCTCGATCTCCGGCCACGTGTGCACGGCGAGGTGCGATTCGGCGAGGAGGACGACACCGGTGATCCCGGCCGGCGCGCCGCTGCGGTGCGGCACGTCCGGCACGAAGCGATGGAACAGCTCGCCGACGGGCGTGAGGCCCGCGCTCGCCACGGCCGCGAGGCAGATGGAGCGCAGCGCGGCGGGCGTCGTCATCACGGGCCGCGTCGCCGCGCAACCGCGCAGGTCGGCGGTCAGGTGCAGGCCTCGCATCGGGGCGATTATCGCGGCCGGGTCGGCGTGCGTACCGCCCACTAAAATGGCGGGCTCCCCCCGCCTCGAACGGACTCCCCGCCATGGCCGCGATCGTTTCCCCGGACAGCCCGCCCGCGCAACGCCAGGGCGCGCGCGCCGGGGGCGACAGCGCCGACCGGCAATCGTCGACATTGATGGCGAACGCGATCCGCGCCCTCTCAATGGACGCGGTCCAGCAGGCGAACTCCGGCCACCCGGGCGCGCCGATGGGAATGGCGGAGATCGCCGTCGCGCTGTGGAGCCGTCACCTGCGCCACAACCCGGCCAATCCGCGCTGGCCGGGCCGCGACCGCTTCGTGCTCTCGAACGGGCACGGCTCGATGCTGCTGTACTCGCTGCTGCACCTGACCGGCTACGACCTCGCGCTCTCCGAGCTGCGCAACTTCCGCCAGCTGCACAGCAAGACGCCCGGCCATCCGGAGTTCGCGATCACGCCCGGCGTCGAGACGACGACCGGCCCGCTCGGCCAGGGCCTGACCAACGCCGTCGGCATGGCGCTCGCCGAAAAGCTGCTTGCGGCCGAATTCAACCGCGCTGGCCACGACGTCGTCGACCACCGCACCTACGTGTTCTTCGGCGACGGCTGCCTGATGGAAGGGATCAGCCACGAGGCGTGCGCGCTCGCCGGTGCGTGGAAGCTCGACAAGCTGGTCGCGATCTACGACGACAACGGCATCTCGATCGACGGCGCCGTCGCGCCCTGGTTCATCGACGACACGCCGAAGCGGTTCGAGGCGTACGGCTGGAACGTGATCGCGAACGTCGACGGCCACGACGTCGACGCGGTCGACGCGACGATCGCGAAGGCGCGCGCGAGCACCGGCAAGCCGACGCTGATCTGCTGCAAGACAACGATCGGCAAGGGTGCGCCGACGCGCGCCGGCACCGCCAAGGCGCACGGCGAAGCGCTCGGCGTCGACGAAGTGAAGGCGACGCGCGCGGCGCTCGGCTGGTCGCATGCGCCGTTCGTGCTGCCCGACGAGGTCTACGCCGCGTGGGACGGCAGCGCGAGCGGCGCTGCCGCCGAGGCGGCGTGGCGGAATCGCTTCGACGCCTACGCGCGCGCGTTCCCGGACCTCGCCGCCGAGTACACGCGGCGCATGGCGGGCGAGCTGCCGGCGCGCTGGCGCGCGCTCGTCGAGGGCACGGCGGCCGCGCTGCACGCCAAGGCCGAGACCGTCGCCAGCCGCAAGGCGAGCCAGATCGTCCTCGAGGCGTTCACCAAGGAGCTGCCCGAGCTGCTCGGCGGCAGCGCCGACCTCACCGGCTCCAACTTTACGAACACTTCGCACACGCCGCCGCTCAGGTTCGCGAAGGACGGCGCGATCACCCAGGACACCGAGGGCCGGCGCGGCCGCCACATCAACTACGGCGTGCGCGAGTTCGGCATGGCGGCGATCATGAACGGCATCGCGCTGCACGGCGGCTTCATCCCGTACGGCGGCACGTTCCTCACCTTCAGCGACTACAGCCGCAACGCGATCCGCATGGCGGCGCTGATGAAGCAGCGCGTCGTCCACGTCTTCACGCACGACTCGATCGGCCTCGGCGAGGACGGGCCGACGCACCAGTCGATCGAGCACGCGGCGTCGCTGCGGCTGATCCCGAACCTCGACGTCTGGCGGCCGTGCGACACGCTCGAGACGCTGGCCGCGTGGACGGCGGCGATCGAGAGCCGCGACCGGCCGACGGCGCTCCTGCTGTCGCGCCACAACCTGCCGTATGCGCCCAAGCCCGGGTTCGATGCAGCGGCGCCAGGCCCTGGCCTCGCCGCGATCGCACGCGGCGCCTACGTGCTCGCCGAGCCGTCCGAGGTCGGCGGCCGCGGCCGCCCGGGCGCCGTGATCATCGCCACGGGCTCGGAGGTCGGGCTCGCGCTCAACGCGCAGCAGGAGCTCGCCAAGGCCGAGCACGGCGGCATCGCGGTGCGCGTCGTCTCGATGCCGAGCACCTCCGTCTTCGATCGCCAGGACGACGCCTACAAGCGCGCGGTCCTGCCGCCCGGCGTGCCGCGCGTCGCCGTCGAGATGGGCGTGAGCGACGGCTGGTGGAAGTACGGCTGCGCCGCGGTCGTCGGCATCGACACGTACGGCGAATCGGCGCCCGCGCCGGTCCTCTTCAAGCACTTCGGGTTCACGGTCGACAACGTCGTCGCGACGGTCAAGGCCGCGCTCAACCCGCGATGACATCCCTTTGACATCCAGGAGCAGGTTTCAATGGCCATCAAGATCGGCATCAACGGCTTCGGCCGCATCGGACGCATGGTGTTTCGCGCCGCCGTCCAGAACTTCGGGGAGATCGAGGTGGTCGGCATCAACGACCTGCTCGAGCCCGAGTACCTCGCCTACATGCTGCAGTACGACTCGGTGCACGGCCGCTTCAAGGGCAGCATCGCGGTCGACGGCAACACGCTGGTCGTCAACGGCAGGAAGATCCGCCTCACGCAGGAAAAGGATCCCGCGAACCTGAAGTGGGGCGACGTCGGCGCGACGATCGTCGTCGAGTCGACCGGCCTCTTCCTCACCAAGGAGACCGCGCAGAAGCACCTCGACGCGGGCGCAAAGAAGGTGATCCTCTCGGCGCCGTCGAAGGACGATACGCCGATGTTCGTCTACGGCGTCAACGACAAGAGCTACAAGGGCGAGGCGATCATCTCGAACGCGTCGTGCACGACCAACTGCCTGGCGCCGGTCGCCAAGGTGCTCCACGACAAGTGGGGCATCAAGCGCGGCCTGATGACGACCGTGCACGCGACCACGGCCACGCAGAAGACCGTCGACGGCCCGAGCAACAAGGACTGGCGCGGCGGCCGCGGCATCCTCGAGAACATCATCCCGTCGTCGACCGGCGCGGCGAAGGCCGTCGGCGTCGTCATCCCGGCGCTCAACAAGAAGCTCACCGGCATGTCGTTCCGTGTGCCGACGTCCGACGTCTCCGTGATCGACCTCACCGTCGAGCTCGTCAAGGAAGCGAGCTACAAGGAGATCTGCGCGGAGATGAAGGCGCAGTCCGAGGGCGCGATGAAGGGCGTGCTCGGCTACACCGAGGACAAGGTCGTCTCGACGGACTTCCGCGGCGAAGCGATGACGTCGGTGTTCGACGCCGAGGCGGGCATCGCCCTCGACGGCACGTTCGTCAAGGTCGTGGCCTGGTACGACAACGAGTGGGGCTACTCGAACAAGACCCTCGAGATGGTCCGTGTCGTCGCCAAGGCGGACGCCTGACCGCCGCAGTTCTTCGTCACGGGCGCAGAAGAATGGGGCCCGCGGGCCCCTTTCTCATTCGAGGCGGCGAACGCCTCAATGCCAGCCGCGATGGCCGTATCCGCCGTGGCGGTAGCCGCGGTGCCAGGTGCTGCCGATCCAGTAGCCGATGCCGAGGCCGATCGCTGCCGGCGCGACGTAGTAGGGCACTCCGTACGGGGCGGAGTAGTAGACCGGCGCCGGGGCGTAGTACGCCGGGGGCGCGTCGTAGTAGGTAGACGGCGCTTCGCTGTAGCTCGGCGCGGCCTGCGCGTAGGCCGGCGGGACCGTGCCGTAGCTCGCGGGCGGGCCGACGCGGTCGAGCGGCGCGGCGGCGGTCGGACGGACGTCGACCGCCAAGCGCGGCCCGGGGTCGTTCGGCAGGCGGGTCGTGTAGCGCTGGCCGCGGTACTCGTAGACGACGTCGTAGCCGACGACGCGGCTCTCGTACGCGTTGACGCTTCGGCAGCGCTGCACCGGGACCGATTGCGGCGGGTTGGCGTTCGCCTCGACGCCGTTGCCGACCGCCGCGCCGGCGACCGCGCCCACCCCGGTCCCGAAGCCGTGTCCGAACTGGTGGCCGATGACGCCGCCGGCGATCGCGCCGATCACGGCGCCCGCGCCCGACGGCTGCGCTCGGACGAGCTGCTCGCTCTGCACGCAATCCTGCCTCGGCACGGCGACCGATTCGGCGACCGGTGTCGCCGACACCACGTTCGCGTACTCCGCGGCGCCCGCCGTGGCGGACGCGCCGAGCAGCACCGCCGATGCGGCTGCGATGGCGCCGGTCTTCAACTTCGTCTTCATTCTCATCACTCCTGCGGGGACCCGTGCTCGATCGACCCGCGATCTCGTCCAGAGTTCGATCCGACCCGCGGCCAATTCAAGCGGCCGCCGAGGCGTTGACATTTCTTTGCATTGCGCACGGTGCCAGCAACGCGAAGGGGCGTTGCCTCGCTGCATCGCCTCTCAACAACGCGAGGTCCGCAGCGCGGTTGACGGCGGCAGGCCGGTCGCTTGCCGTGAGTTTTGTCGCACCGGGCGTGGACGGCGGCGTAAGGCTTGGTAAGGTTGGCCGGGCGTCGACGGTCGGCGTCCTAAACTGAATGGCATGGTCTTCCCGAGGACGACAAGCGGAGTCGCGTCCGCCGCGGCGGCGTGCGTCGTCGCCTGCGCGGTCGGTGCCTGTGCGGCGCCGAGCAAGGCCGTGGGCGAAGCCGCCTCGGCACTGCGTGTGATGGTCAAGCTGACGCGCGCGTCGCAAGACGCGACCGCGATCGCGAGCCAGGCCGCTCACGTTGCCGGCGTGCCGGTGACCTACGCCGCAGCGACGAGCTCGACCTGGCATGCGCTCGTGCTGCAGTGCGCCGGCGCCTCATGCGACGCGGCGCTCGCGCGCTTGCGCGCCGCCAGCGAGATCTACCAGGCGGTCGAGATCGACGGCCGCAAGACGCCCGCGTCGTGAAGCGCGCCGCCGGCGTCACCTTGTTCGTTCGAGGAGCCCCCCGATGAAGAGAGTCCTGATCTGCGCCGCAGTCGTCGCGGCCACGTGGGTGGCGCCGCTCGCGATGCGAACGCCGCTCGCGCAGACGCCTGCCGCGGCGGCGTCGAGCACGGTCGCTCGCGTCATCGTCAAGTTCCGATCGAGCTCGCCGCTGCTGCGCAAGCAGGCGCTCTCGGTCACGAGTCAGCACACGGCGCAGGCCGCGGCGCTCGGCCAGCGGATCGGCATCGCGCTCGATACCGGGCGCGGGATCAGCGATCGCTCGCAGGTCGTCTTCGGCAGGGGCCTCACATCGAAGCAGCTGGCGGCGCGGATCGCCGTCGAAGGCGACGTCGAATACGCCGTCGCCGACGAGAGGAAGCACATCGTCGCGGTGCCGAACGACCCGCTGTATGCGGCCGGCCCGGCAGTGACGGCGACCAACGGCGGCCCGGTCGTCGGCCAGTGGTACCTGAAGCCGCCCGGCGCCGCCGGCGACGCCAACAACACCGCGCCGGCGGCGATCAACGCGCAGCAGGCGTGGGACATCACGACCGGGAGCGCGAGCGTCGTCGTCGCCGTGCTCGACACCGGCGTCCGCTTCGACCACCCCGATCTCAAGGGCGGCAACGTCCTGCCGGGCTACGACATGGTGACGGACGACGCGTCCTCTGGTGACAATGATCCCGGGCGAGACACTGATGCGCTCGATCCCGGTGATTTCGTTACCGCAGCTGAAGCCGCCAATATCCCAAACTGTTCACCTTCGCCGTCCAGCAGCTGGCATGGAACGCAAACGCTGGGGCTGATCGGCGCCGCGACCAACAATGGCGTCGGCATTGCCAGCGTGGGGCGCAGTGTTCGTGTGATGCCGGTTCGTGTGCTCGGTAAGTGCGGTGGCTACGACTCGGACATTCAGGCCGGCATTCGTTGGGCTGCGGGACTCCACGTTCCGAACGTTCCCGACAACGCCACGCCTGCGCGCGTGATCAACATGAGCTTGGGTGGCGAGGCTGCATGCGACCAGGGCTACATCGACGCGATCGGCCAGGCGAACGCTGCCGGCACCGTCGTCGTCGCCTCGGCAGGCAACAGCTCCGGGCATCCGGTCAGCAGTCCGGCGAACTGTCCCGGGGCGATCGGCGTCGCCGCCTTGCGCCATGTCGGCGACAAGGTCGGCTTCTCCGACATCGGCCCGCAGATCACGATCGCCGCCCCCGGCGGCAACTGCATCAACACGGGCACGGGCCAGGCGTGCCTCTACCCGATCGTGACGACGACCAACAAGGGCACGACGACCCCGATCTCCGGGCCGCCCGGGGCCGGCTACACCGACAGCTTCGACGCCTCGCTGGGGACCAGCTTCTCGTCGCCGCTCGTCGCCGGCACCGTCGCTCTCATGCTGTCGGCGAACCCGTCGCTGACGCCGGCGCAGGTCAAGGCCAAGCTGCAGTCGACTGCGCGGCCGTTTCCCACCACCGGCGGCACCGCCGGCATCCAGGCGTGCGTCGCGCCTGTCGCGGGCGTCGACCAGGGCGAGTGCTACTGCACGACGTCGACCTGCGGCGCCGGCATGCTCGACGCGCATGCCGCCGTCGTCGCGGTCAGCGGCGTGCAGGCCAGCATCTCGCTGACCACGACGACACCGACCGCCAACCAGGACGTCGCGCTGACGTCGAACTCGCCGCTGAACCCCGGGCAGAGCATCGCCAGCTACGCGTGGACGATCCTCAACGCCGGCACCAGCGGCGCCGCGATCATCGGTGCGAACGACGGCGCGTCGGTCGTCGTGCGGCCGACCGCGTCGGGCGTGTTCGTCATCCAGCTGACGACCACCGACAACACTGGCTTCGTCTCGACGACGACGCTCTCGGTGTCGGTGGTCGGTCCGGTGACGCCGCCGGCGAGCGCGCCGGAAGCGGCGCCGTCGGGCGGTGGAGGCGGCGCGCTCGGCGTCGGCTGGCTGCTGCTCCTGCTCGCCGCGGTGCTGTCGCTCGCCGGCGTGGCCGCGCGCGAGCGCGCGGCGCTCAGCGCGGCGCCCGCTCGCCCCGGGCGCACGGACTGAAGCTGAAGCCGCGGCCGGCGGCGTCGAGCCGCAGGGTCGCGAGCCGTGCCGTCAGCGTCGTGTCGGGCGCCATGACGCGATAGATGTGAGTCACCTCGGTGCGCGTGCCGAGGTTGCGCTCGGCGCGGTGGTCGACCCAGGATCCCGCGGGCAGGTTCGCAGCCAGGGCCGCCTCGACCGCGGCGGCGTCGCCGGCGGTGAACGTCGGCGTCTCGTAGCAGGGCACCGAGGCGTCGAGCGGCGGCGGGCTCGCGACGCTGCCGATGGGCGAGAGGCGAATGGTCTGCGGCCGCACCTGCTTCGCGAGGCGCTCGGGCTCGCGGTCGCCGGCGGCGCTCAGGCCCGCCACGCCGTCGAGCCAGCCGCGGGTGAACGCGAAGAAGGCCAGGTTGGCGACGACCAACAGCACGAGCAGCAGCCTCAGCATGGCGACTCCGCCGGCGCGATGCGCGCAAGGCGCCATTCGCCGCTGGCGACGGCGATCGTTCCGGCGGCCGTTTCGATGCGCAGGCTGCCGTCGGCGGCGAGGCCGGCGGCGACACCCTCGACGTCGCCGCGCGCCCCGCCGCCGGCAACGCGCCGGCCGCGCAGCACGTCGCGCGCGGCGAAGCGATCGGCGAACGGCGCGAAGCCGCCTGCGTCGAACGAGCGCAGCGCCGCGAACAGCGCCGGCGCGACGCGTGCGAGCGTGCCTGCGGGCGTCGCGTCGCCGTCGATCTCGGCGAGGCTGGCGAGGCCCGACGCCGCATCGGCGACCGCGTGCGGACGGACGTTGATGCCGATGCCGACGACGGCGACCCGTCCCGCGCCCAGCGGTGCCGTCTCGATGAGGATGCCGGCGAGCTTGCGTCCCTCGGGCCGCGCGGAGGGCGTCTTCGCGCGATGCGCGTCGTCGGCCGCGGCCCCGCGGGCCGCATCGACGAGCCAGAGGTCGTTCGGCCACTTGAGGCCGATCGTCAGCGAGGCGCCGGGGCGATCGAGCGCATCGGCGAGGGCACAGCCGACCGCCAGCGAGAGCCCGGAGAGGTCGCTGCGCGCGGCGGGCCACGCGATCGAGAACGTGAGCGAGGCATCGGCGGTCGCGTGCCAGCGCCGGCCGTGGCGGCCGCGTCCGGCACTCTGCCGGTCGGCGACGAGAAGACAGGGCGCGAAGGTCGCCGCGCCCGCGTCGGCCGCGGCGCGCACGCGCGCGAGCAGGTCGTCGTTGGTCGAGCCGGTCTCGGCGACTCGCTCGGGAGCCGGGTCGCCGTCGCCGTTCACTTCTTCTTGTTCTTCTTGTTCTTCTTCTTTTTCTTCTTGCGCGCCGCGAGCATCGTGCCGCGGCACTCGGGCGTGCCGCAATGGCACGCGAACTCCTTCTCGACCTTCTTGTTCTGCTTGCCCTCGAGGATGAGGCCGTAGTCGTAGTTCAGCTCCTCGCCGGGCTCGATGTCGCGCAGCGCCTTGATGAAGACGCGGCCGTCGTCGGTCTCGTCGGCCTCGCAGTTGGGGCCGCACGCGTGGTTGATCCACTTCGCGGCGTTGCCGCCGTCGTTGCCGTCGATGACGTGCTTGTCGTCGATGTGGAAGAAGAACGTGTGGTTCGGCTCGTCGGGGTTGTGCGGCGGCAGCTTCTGCGCCTGCTTCCACGTGATCACCTTGCCGGTGTACTCGATGATCGACTCGCCCTCGGCGATCGGCTGGATGGCGAACACGCCCTTGCCGTGGATGCCCGAGCGGCGCACCTGGATGCGGCGGCCGCGCGGCGGCGCAGTGACGGTGGGCGGGGTCTGGGCAGGGCTTTTCAGAGGAGTCGCTTTCTTTGGGTACATTGAATTCATGGGTGCGCGCGCGTGCACGTGCGCGCGAGGAGCCCGGATTGTAGGGATGCCGAGCTCGACCTGATCGCGGCAACCCGAGAACGACGACGAGACGAATGAGCAAAGCACTGATCATTGCAGAGAAGCCCTCCGTGGCGCAGGACATCGTCCGCGCGCTCACGCCGGACGCCGGCAAGTTCGACAAGCACGACGAGTACTTCGAGAGCGAGCGCTACATCGTGACTTCGGCGGTGGGTCACCTGCTCGAGATCAAGGCGCCCGAGGAATACGACGTCAAGCGCGGCAAGTGGAGCTTCGCGCACCTGCCGGTGATCCCGCCGCACTTCGACCTGGCGCCGCTCGACAAGACCAAGACGCGCCTCAACGCGATCGTCCGCCTCGTGAAGCGGAAGGATGTGAGCGAGCTCATCAACGCCTGCGACGCGGGCCGCGAGGGCGAGCTGATCTTTCGCCTGATCCAGCAGCATGCCAAGTCGAAGCACCCGGTCAAGCGCCTCTGGCTGCAGAGCATGACGCCGGCGGCGATCCGCGACGGCTTCGCGCACCTGCGCTCCGACCAGGAGCTGCGCGGCCTGGCCGAGGCGGCGCGCAGCCGCTCCGAGGCCGACTGGCTGGTCGGCATCAACGGCACGCGGGCGATGACCGCGTTCAACTCGCGCGACGGCGGCTTCTTCCTGACCACGGTCGGCCGCGTGCAGACGCCGACGCTCTCGATCATGGTCGAGCGCGAGGAGCAGATCAGAAAGCACGTCTCGCGCGACTACTGGGAGGTGCGCGCGACCTTCGCCGTCAGCGCCGGCGAGTACGAGGGCACGTGGTTCGACCCGGCGTGGAAGAAGAATCCCGACGACGCCGAGCTGCGCTCGGACCGGCTCTGGAACGAGCGCGATGCCTTCGCGATCGCCGAAGCGGTGCAGGCCGAGCCCGCCAGCGTCACGGAGGAGGCCAAGCCGAGCACGCAGGCGGCGCCGCTGCTGTACGACCTGACGAGCCTGCAGCGCGAGGCCAACTCGCGCTTCGGCTTCTCGGCGCGCACGACGCTGTCGATCGCGCAGGCGCTGTACGAGAAGCACAAGGTGCTCACGTACCCGCGCACGGACAGCCGGGCCCTGCCCGAGGATTACGTCGCCGTAGCGCGCCAGACGATCGAGATGATCGCCAAGGAGACGCTGCCCGGGCCGCTCAGGCCGCTCGCGGTCCACGCGAAGACGGCGCTGAAGGACAACCTGGTCAAGCCGTCGAAGAAGGTCTTCGACAACGCCAAGGTCTCGGACCACTTCGCGATCATCCCGACGCTGCTGCCGCCGAAGAGCCTGTCGGAGATCGAGGCGAAGCTCTACGACATGGTCGCCAAGCGCTTCCTCGCCGTCTTCTTCCCGCCCGCCGAGTTCATGGTGACGACGCGCATCTCGACCGTCGCGAAGGCCGGCAAGGAGTACAAGTTCCAGACCAACGGCAAGGTGATGGTCAAGCCGGGCTGGCTCGCGGTCTACGGGCGCGAGGCGCAGGAGGACGACGCGAACCTCGTCGCCGTCGCCGCCGGCGAGCTCGCGCGCACGGAGAGCGTCGACGTCAAGGCGCTGAAGACCAAGCCACCGGCGCGCTACACCGAGGCGACGCTCCTCTCGGCGATGGAAGGCGCCGGCAAGCTCATCGACGACGACGAGCTGCGCGAGGCGATGCAGGAAAAGGGCCTCGGCACCCCGGCGACGCGCGCCGCGATCATCGAGGGGCTGATCTACGAGAAGTACATCCACCGCGAAGGACGCGAGCTCGTTCCGGGCGCGAAGGCGTTCCAGCTCATGACGCTGCTGCGCGGCCTCGGCGTCGAGGACCTGACCAAGCCCGAGCTGACGGGCAACTGGGAGTACCAGCTCGCCGAGATGGAGAAGGGCCACCTCGAGCGCTCGACCTTCATGAAGCAGATCGCCGAGATGGCCGAGCGGATCGTCAAGAAGGCGAAGGAGTACGACCGCGACACGATCCCGGGCGACTACGCGACGCTGACGGTGCCGTGCCCGAATTGCGGCGGCGTCGTCAAGGAGAACTACCGCCGCTACGCCTGCACCGGCATCCCCGGCACGCGCGACGCCTGCGGCTTTTCGATCAGCAAGATCCCGGGCGGACGCGCGTTCGAGCTGGCCGAGGTCGAGGCGTTCCTGCGCGACAAGCGCATCGGCCCGCTCGAGGGCTTCCGCTCGAAGGCGGGCTGGCCGTTCACGGCCGAGCTCAAGCTCGTTCGCGACGACGAGCTCGACAACTGGAAGCTCGAGTTCGACTTCGGCGAGGACGCTCGTCGCGAAGGCGAATCGGGCGAGCCGGTCGATTTCGGCGAGCAGGAGAGCCTCGGCACGTGTCCCAAGACGCAGGGCAAGGTCTACGAGTTCGGCAGCAACTACGTGTGCGAGCACTCGGTCGGGCCGGCGCCGTCGTGCGACTTCAAGAGCGGCAAGGTGATCCTGCAGCAGCCGGTCGCGCGCGAGCAGATGACCAAGCTGCTCGCGACCGGCGCGACCGACCTGCTCGACGGCTTCGTGTCGAACAAGACGCGCCGCAAGTTCAAGGCGCGCCTGGCCTGGGATGCGAAGGAGAACAAGGTCGTGTTCGCCTTCGAGCCGCGTCCCGAGCGTGGCGCGGCGGCAAAGAAGGGCGGCAGCACCGCCAGGAAGGCGGCGCCGGAGGCGTCCGCGTCGGCGCCCGAGGCGACCGCGTCCGCAGCGGCGAAGGCGCCGGCGGCAGCGAAGGCGCCGGCAGCGAAGAAGGCTGTCGCCAAGAAGGCCGCAAAAAGCGCGGCGAAGAAGGCAGGCTGAGCACCGACGCGTCGTCCGGACGCGTTATCGTGCGGGCATCGCAGTCACTCCGGAGCGACCATGGCCCGCTCGTCTTGTCTCCTCGCCGTCGCGTCGCTCCTCGTCGCGCTGCCGCTCGGCGTCGCGGCGCAGGCCGCCAAGCCGCCGCCGCGCCTGCCGCCGCCGACCTCCCAGACGACGCAGATTCCGGGCGGCCTCGACACGGGCACGCCGGCCGGCAGCGACTCGCTCCAGCTCGGCACGCCGGTGACCTCCAACGCCACGGGCTCGCGGGCGTCGCTGCCGAGCCAGTCCGCTGCCGCCCGCGCGGCGGCGCGGCCGAAGCCGATCGCCAGCAGCGCCGATTGCACGAAGCCGCTGCCGGACACCGGGAAGGCGGAGCCGGCGCCCTTGCCGAAGCCGAGCGTCACGGGCAGGAAGCAGGCGCCGCCGACCAAGGCGCCGGTCGCGCCGGGTGCGACGCGCATCGACTGCTAGGCGCCGCGGCGCCTAGACCTGCACGCCGATCGAGGCCGTCGCCACCAGCTCGTTGAAGAGCGCCAGCGACGCCTGCCCGGAGACGGCGTACGGGTCGAGCTGGGTGCCCTCCGAGTACTTGAGGACGAGCGCGGGATTGAGCCGACTCATGTTGACCTGGCCCATCGACCAGTGCGAGAAGCTGCGCTCGCCGATCTCCTCGTAGCTGAGCAGGGCGACCTCGCGGTGGCGCGGGTCCTGCGCGATCCGGTTGTAGAGCGCACTGACCGCGTTGCGGCCGCCCTCGAGCACCTGCAGGAAGATCCGGGCGTTGGTGCAGAAGCACAGCACGCCGGTGACGCCCACCGTGGGGTTGTGCTCCTTCGAGCGCTTGAGGATCGCGGCGAGCGCGTCGGCGTTGACCGATTCGGCGGCGCGGCTTGCGTACATGAGTCGGACCAGCAT
>DATIDZ010000073.1:0-3687 GCA_035456045.1 Caldimonas sp. | reverse complement strand
CCGCCTTCGCGCAGCGCCTCGCGGCGGTCGCGCAGGAGGAAGGCGTTCGCGAACGCCGGCTCGACCTGCACCGGCCCGACGTCGACGAGCGTCGCGGTGTCGACGCAGCGGCACCAGGGCGAGCTGACGACGCGCGCGATGGCGACCCGCTCGGTGCGCAGTCGCGCCCCGACCGCGCGGGCCTCGGCGCGCCCGGCCTCGCTCAGGCTGCGTTGCGTGTCGCAGTCGTCGAGGCGCCAGCCCGGCGGATCGCCGACGCCCGGGGCGTCGCCGTGGCGCATCAGCGCGACCACGCCGCCTTGCCGCAGCGCCGACCACGCCGTGGCCTCGTCGGCGCGCACAGGGTGTGTCGCCCCGACGAGGAGAAGCAGCGCGATCGTCAGCCGCACGCCGACGCGTTCGCGCACGAGGGCGAGCATGCGTTCGCGCACGAGCGCGAGGGCGCTCATCGGCAGACCCCGCCCGGCGCGCGCTGGAAGCGCCGCGTCGGGGTCGAGCCCGGCCCGTCCAGCAGGTGCAGCATGTCGCCCTCGAGCCGCAGCGTGAGCGCATGGAGGCCGTCGCTTCGCAGGGTCGACGCCTCGATGCGGCCGTCGAAGACGCGAGCCGGCGCCGCGCTGCCGGCCGTGGCGAGCGTCGCCGAGAAGCGCTGGAAGCGCTGCACGACGTCGAGGCTCGCGCCGTCGGCGCACCAGCGGCCATCGACCCGCGCCGGCACGATCCACAGGTGCACGCGCGAGAACTTGTCGCGGCCGAACGCCTTGTCGGGAACGTCGACGGTGATGGTGCGGTCGGGAGACCAGTCGCCGAGGTCCCAGTCGTGCGAGACGATCCGCGTTCCCGGCGCGAGCGCGAGCAGGCGCGGGCGGAGCTGCAGGTTCACGTCCGGCAGGAGGTACATCGTCACCACGGTGGCCGCGGCGAGGTCGGTGGCGAACAGGTCCTGCTCGCGGAACTGCACGCGCTCGTCGACGCCGGCGGCGCGAGCGCGCCTGCGGCTCAGCGCCACCAGATCGGGAACGATCTCGACGCCGAGGCCGCTCGCGCCGAACCGGCGCGCCGCGGTGATGACGATGCGGCCATCGCCCGAGCCGAGGTCGACGACGTGATCGTCCGACGTCACGCGGGCGAGCTCGAGCATGGCCAGCGTGACCGCGTCGGGCGACGTGACGAAGGGCACGTCGTCCTGCGCCGAGACCGCCGCGGCCGTGAGGCAGAGCGCGGTCGTCGCCGCCTGGAGGGCATGAGCGAGCGAGGTCGTGAGGCCGGAGCGCAGGCGCATCGATCGAGGTCCTCCCGGAACGCGGAACCGAGAGCGTAGCGCCGGGCCCTCGTGTACCGTAGCGGCTCTGCAAGGAGATCACATGGCCAAGGGGTACTGGATCGCTCGCGTCGACGTCGCGGATGCCGAGACGTACAAGGCCTACGTCGCCGCCAACGCGGCGCCGCTCGCGCGCTTCGGCGGACGCTTCCTCGTGCGTGCCGGCCGCTTCGAGAACCCGGAGGGCGGCAGTCGATCGCGCAACGTCGTCGTCGAGTTTCCGTCGCACCAGGCCGCGCTCGACTGCTATCGGTCGGCCGACTACCAGGCGGCAGTGAAGATCCGTCAGCCGGTGTCGACGGTCGACATGGTCATCGTCGAAGGCTACGACGGTCCGCAGCCGGGCGATCGCTGACGCCTTCACTGAGCCCCGGTCGGGCGCTGCTCCCGGGGGGTCCGACGCGCCGGCGGAAGACCTCGGGCTCGAGGGAAGCTGTTCGTTCACGGCGACCTCCTG
Source organism: Caldimonas sp. (assembly GCA_035456045.1). Taxonomy (GTDB): domain Bacteria; phylum Pseudomonadota; class Gammaproteobacteria; order Burkholderiales; family Burkholderiaceae_C; genus Schlegelella_A. Next base: position 1,909 of record DATIDZ010000073.1, on the reverse strand, counting down.
ACGGCGCGATGAGCGGCAATCGGCCCAACCGCGGCCCTGCCTTCACGCGCAGGCTCGCCTCGCGATAATCGACCGCAACCTTTCCTCACGACCCCGCTCCTGGAGACCGCATGGACACCCGCGTCTACCCCAACACCCAGCTCTTCATCAACGGCGAGTGGCGCGCCGCGCGCTCCGGCCGGACCCTGCCGGTGGTCAACCCGGCGACCGGCGACACGATCGGCAGCCTGGCCTTCGCCGAGCGCGCCGACCTCGACGAGGCGCTCGAGGCGGCAGCGCGCGGCTTCGACACCTGGAAGAAGGTCAGCGCCTACGAGCGCTCGAAGATCATGAGGAAGGCCGCCAACCTGCTGCGCGAGCGGATCGAGCTCGTGGCGACGCTGATGACGATGGAGCAGGGCAAGACGATCGCCGAGGCGAAGGCCGAGATCTACAACGGCGCCGACACCATCGACTGGTTCGCGGAGGAGGGCCGGCGCACCTACGGCCGCGTCATCCCGGCGCGCGCCGAGGGCATCTACCAGCTTGTCGTCAAGGAGCCGGTCGGCCCGGTGGCGGCGTTCACGCCCTGGAACTTCCCGATCAACCAGATCGTCCGCAAGCTCTCGGCCGCGCTCGCGGCCGGCTGCTCGATCATCGTCAAGGCGCCGGAGGAGACGCCGGCGTCGCCGGCAGAGTTGATCCGCGCCTTCGTCGACGCCGGCGTTCCGGCGGGCGCGGTCGGGCTCGTCTACGGCGACCCGGCGGCGATCTCGTCGTACCTGATCCCGCACCCGGTCATCCGCAAGATCTCGTTCACCGGCTCGACCGTCGTCGGCAAGCAGCTCGCCGCGCTCGCCGGCCAGCACATGAAGAGGGTGACGATGGAGCTCGGCGGCCACGCGCCGGTGATCGTCTTCGACGACGCCGACGTGCAGGTCGCGGCCAAGGCGATGGCGTCGAGCAAGTTCAGGAATGCCGGCCAGGTCTGCATCTCGCCGACGCGCTTCCTCGTCCAGGAAGGCGTCTACGACAGCTTCGTCGAGCAGTTCGCCGCCAACGCCAAGCGCCTCAAGGTCGGCGACGGGCTCGAAGCCGGCGTCAACATGGGCGCGCTCGCCAACCCGCGCCGCACCAAGGCGATGGAGGCCAACCTCGAGGACGCGAGCAAGCACGGCGCCAAGGTCGTCACCGGCGGTCACGCGATCGGCAGCAAGGGCAACTTCTGGGAGCCGACGGTCGTCACCGAGCTGCCCAACGACGCCAAGGCGATGAACGAGGAGCCGTTCGGCCCGCTCGCGATCATCAACCCGTTCAAGAGCTTCGACGACGCTGTGAAGGAAGCGAACCGCCTGCCGTTCGGCCTCGCCGCGTACGCGTGGACGAAGTCGGCGAAGACCGCCAACGCGATCGCCAACGCGGTCGAGACCGGGATGATCTCGATCAACCACGTCGGCCTCGGCATCCCCGAGGTGCCGTTCGGCGGCGTCAAGGACTCCGGCTACGGCTCCGAGGGCGGCAGCGAGGCGATCGAGTCGTACCTGAACCCGAAGTTCATCACCCAGGCCGGCATCTAGCAGAGGCCATGGCGATCGAGCTCGCCAAGGAAGCGCGCCAGGAAGCGATCAAGTCGATCGAGCGCTGGTTCCAGGAGGAGCGCGGCGAGCGCATCGGCAACATCGCCGCCGGCGCGCTCCTCGGCTTCCTGCTCGAGGAGATCGGTCCGTCGATCTACAACAAGGCGGTCGCCGACGTGCAGGAGCGGCTCGGCGCGCGCATCGCCGAGCTCGACATCGAGGTCCACGAGGACGAGTTCGGCTACTGGCGCAAGTACGAGCGGGAAAAGCAGCGCCGCGCCAAGTAGCCGCGCCGGCTCGGACGTCGGGCGCAGCGGCCGGGTCGACGGCGGCCCTCAGATCGGTGCCAACCC
>DATIDZ010000072.1:0-2367 GCA_035456045.1 Caldimonas sp. | reverse complement strand
TGGAGATCGGCATGCTGCTGATGCAGGACCCGAAGCTGCTGCTGCTCGACGAGCCGGTGGCCGGCATGACCGACGAGGAGACCGAGCGCACCGCCGAGCTGTTCCTCTCGCTCGAGGGCACGCACTCGCTGGTGGTGGTCGAGCACGACATGAAGTTCATCCACGCCCTGACCCGCGACGACCCGGCCAAGCGGGTCACCGTCCTGCACGAGGGCAGCGTGCTCGCCGAAGGGTCGCTCGCCGACGTGCAGAACAACGACAAGGTGGTCGAGGTCTACCTCGGGCGCTGACCGCGTCCGCTCACGCGCATGCTGAAGGTCGAAGGCATCAACCAGTACTACGGCGGCTCGCACATCCTGCGCGATGTCGGCTTCGAGGCGAAGCCCGGCGAGGTCACCGTGGTGCTCGGCCGCAACGGGGTCGGCAAGACGACGCTGCTGAAGAGCCTGATGGGCGTCGTGCCCGTCCGCTCAGGACGCGTCTCGTTCGCCGGCGCCGACATCACGAACGACACGCCTTACCAGCGCGCCCGTCGCGGCATCGGCTACGTGCCGCAGGGGCGCGAGATCTTCAGCCGGCTGACGGTGCAGGAAAACCTGGCGATGGGCCTGGCCTACAAGCGCGGCGGCACGGCGCTGCCGCACGAGCTGTTCGAGCTGTTTCCGGTCCTGAAGCAGATGCTCCACCGCCGCGGCGGCGATCTTTCGGGCGGCCAGCAGCAGCAGCTCGCGATCGCGCGCGCGCTCGCCGCCGGACCGTCGCTGCTCGTCCTCGACGAGCCGACCGAAGGCATCCAGCCGTCGATCATCAAGGACATCGGCCGCGTCATCCGCATGCTCGCCGACTCCGGCCTGCCCATCGACGGCCAGCCGCGTCGGATGGCGATCGTCCTGGTCGAGCAGTACTACGACTTCGCCGCCGAGCTCGCCGACCGCTATCTGGTGATGGAGCGCGGCGAGGTCGTGCAGCGCGGCCGCGGCGCCGACATGGAGCACGAGGGCGTGCGCGCCCGCATGTCGATCTGACCGGCGCGGGCCGGTCGCCGCTCAGGCCGTCGAGCGCACCTGGTCGCGCAGCGTCCGGATCTGGTCGTGGTTGCGCTTGACGCCTTCGTACTGGCGCTGGACCACGGCAGCGACGTCGTCCGGCAGTGTCTTCTTGATCGCATCGCGATAGCGCTCGAGGGCGGCGTCCTCGCCGCGCTCGCACTCGTTCAGCGCCGCCTGATCGCTGTCGCCGGTGAGCATGCCCTTGACGTTGACCCAGCCGCGGTGCACGGTGCCGCTGACGCTGCTGCCGGTGTCGGGCTTGCCGCCCAGGCGGGTCACCAGGGACTGCAGCTCGGTCGCGCCTTTCCGGCACTCGTCGGCGCGGCTCGTGAAGACCTGGCGCAGCTGGTCGGACTTGACGTGCTCGGCGCACGTGCGAAAGCCGTACTCGCCGTCCTTGCACGTCTCGATCAAGGTGTTGAGTTCATCGATGACGTCGTCGTTGCTCATCGTGTCGTTGCTCATGCGGATGTCTCCTGCGGATGGGGGTTCCGTCTGCGTGGCAGTTGCCATGCCCGCCGAGGCCACAATGCCGTCCCCGACCGCGCGCTGGAGCGAGCCGATGCTGACCGTCCATCACCTCAACAATTCGCGCTCGCAGCGCGTGCTCTGGCTGCTCGAGGAGCTCGCTGTCCCCTACGAGATCCAGCGCTACCAGCGCGATGCGAAGACGATGCTCGCGCCGCCCGAGCTGCTGCGCGTCCATCCGCTCGGCAAGTCGCCGGTGGTCACCGACGACGGCGCCACCGTCGCCGAGTCGGGCGCGATCATCGAGTACCTGCTTGAGAAGTACGGCGCCGGCCGCCTGGTGCCGCCCGCGGGCACCGAGGCGCGGCGACGGTTCACGTACTGGCTCCATTTCGCCGAGGGCTCGGCGATGCCGCCGCTGCTGCTCAAGCTGATCTTCGACCGCATCGGCTCCGGGCAGGGGCTGCCGTTCTTCGCCAAGCCGATCGGGCGCGGCATCGCCGCCAAGGTGAAGGCGCTGATGATCGAGCCGAACCTGAAGCGACAGCTCGACTTCATGGAAGGCGAGCTGGGTCGCAGCGAGTGGTTCGCGGGCGACGAGTTCAGCGCCGCCGACATCCAGATGAGCTTTCCCGTCGAGGCGGCGGCGATGCGCGCCGGCCTCGATGCGAGCCGGCCGAAGCTGATGACGTTCCTGAAGAAGATCCACGCCCGGCCGGCCTTCCGGCGCGCGCTCGAGCGCGGCGGGCCGTACAGCTTCGCGAACGACTGAGCGCAGCGGCGTCTTCTTCTGCCGCCCACGGCGCACGTCAGGGCGGCGGTTCAGGGCCGGGATTCAAGCCCGCACCTG
>DATIDZ010000071.1:0-11053 GCA_035456045.1 Caldimonas sp. | reverse complement strand
CGCCGGCGGCAGCATGAGCGGCGGCGAGCAGCAGATGCTCACGGTCGCGCGGACGCTGATGGGCAACCCGCACCTCGTCCTCCTCGACGAGCCGTCGGAAGGCGTCGCGCCGCTGATCGTCGAGGAGATGGCGCGGATGATCGTCGCCCTCAAGGCGGCGGGCGTCTCGGTGCTGCTCTCGGAGCAGAACCTGCACTTCGCGCGCCTCGTCTCCGACCGCGCCGTCGTCCTCGAGAAGGGCGAGGTGCGCTTCGTCGGCAGCATGGAGGCGCTGATGCGCGACGAGACGCTGCAGCGCACCCATCTGAGCTTGTGATGGGGCCCCCACGCTCACTGCGTTCGCTGCCCCCCGAGGGGGCCGAGGCCGGCCTTGGGAACGGCCCGGCGTCGGGCCTGACCTCGAGCGCGACCACTGTGAGGCGCATCGCCGGCATCGACGTCGGCGGCACCTTCACCGACCTCATCGTCGTCGACGACGCGAGCGGCGAAGTGGGCATCGCCAAGGTGCCGACGACGGTCGAGAACCAGGCGTTCGGCGTTCTCGCCGCTCTCGCCGCCGCCAGCGTCGACCCGGCATCGCTCGACGCGATCGTGCACGGCACGACGACGACGACCAACGCGATGCTCGAGAGGAAGATCGCCACCGTCGGCCTGATCACGACCAAGGGATTCCGCGACGTCCTCGAGCTCGGCCGGCGCACCCGGCCGACGCCGTACGGCCTGAAGGGCCGCTTCGTTCCCTTGATCGAGCGCCATCGCCGCCTCGAGGTCGACGAGCGCATGGACGCCGACGGGCGCGTCCTCGTGCCGCTCGACGAGGCGGCCGTCGCCGCCGCCGCGAAGAAGCTGATCGCGCTCGGCGCCGAGAGCGTCGTCATCCACTTCCTGCACAGCTACATCAACCCCGCGCACGAGGCGCGCGCCGCCGAGATCGTGCGCGCGCTCTGGCCGAACCGCCACGTGACGGCGGGTCACACGGTCGTCGCCGAGCAGCGCGAGTACGAGCGCGGCACGACGGCCGCGGTCAACGCCGCGATCCAGCCGGTGCTGCACCGCTACCTCGAGCGCCTGCAGAGCGAGCTCGCGGGGCGCGGCTTCGCGCGCGAGCTGCTCGTGATGCAGGGCAACGGCGGCACCGTGTCGGCCGGCATCGTCACCGAGCACGCGGTGGCGACCGTGATGTCGGGGCCGGCCTCCGGCGTGATCGCCGCGGCGGCGACGGCGATGCAGGCCGGGTCGCGCGCCGGCGAGTTCGCCAACGTGGTCACCTACGACATGGGCGGGACGTCGAGCGACGTCGCCCTCGTCCTGAACGGCATGCCGTCGGTCTCGAGCGACCTCGAGCTCGAGTACGCGATGCCGATCCACGTGCCGATGGTCGACGTGCACACGATCGGCGCCGGCGGCGGTTCGATCGCGTCGGTCGATGCGTCGGGGATGCTGCGCGTCGGCCCGGAAAGCGCCGGCGCGACCCCGGGTCCGATCTGCTACGGCCGCGGCGGCACGCGGCCGACCATCACCGACGCCAACCTCGTCCTCGGCCGGCTCGACCCCGATCGCCTCCTCGCCGTCGAGCACGCCGTCTCGATGGACTCGATCCGCGCCGCGCTGATCGAGCACGTCGGCGCGCCGCTCGGCCTCGACGCGATTTCCTCCGCGGCGGCCATCGTCCGCGTCGCCAACGACAAGATGGCCGGCGCGATCCGCATGGTGAGCCTCGCGCGCGGCCACGACCCGCGCGACTTCGCGCTGTTCGCGTTCGGCGGCGCCGGGCCGCTGCACGCGGCGGCGCTGGCGCAGGAGCTGGCGATTCCCAAGCTGCTCATCCCGGCGCGGCCGGGGCTCACGAACGCGCTCGGCTGCGTCGTCGCCGACCTGCGCCACGACTTCGTCGCGACCGTCAACCAGTCGCTCGACGCGCTCGCCGAAGGCCGCGTCGCCGAGGTCTTCGCCGCGCAGATCGCGAGCGGCCAAGAGCTGCTCGCGCGCGAGAACGTCGCCGTCGAGCAGGTGCTGACGCTGCATCGCGCCGACATGCAGTTCCAGGGACAGAGCCACATCCTGCCCGTGGCGATCGCCTCGACGGCGATCACCGTCGCCGAGTTGCGCGAGGCGTTCACCGCGGCGTACTGGAAGCGCTTCGGCGTCGAGCTGCCCGAGATCCGGCCGGTGCTCGTCAACCTGCACACCGCGGTGATCGGCAAGCGCAAGCCGGTGTCGCTGAAGGCGATCGCGGCGGCGCAGCCGGCGGCGTCGCTCGCCGAGGCGCGGCGAACGACGCGACCGGTGTGGTTCGCCGGCGGCTGGCACGACAGCCCCGTCTACGTTCGCGAGCTGCTGCCGATCGATGCGGCGTTCGCCGGGCCGGCCATCGTCGAGCAGCTCGATTGCACGACCGTGATCGAGCCGGGCAACCGCGTCGAGGTCGATGCGATCGGCAACCTCGTCGTGACCGTGGGCTGAACCGGGCGAGAACCTCGAGTCGCACAATGACCCGCATGACCGTCGATCCCATCACGCTCTCCGTGCTCCAGAACGGCCTGATGCAGGTCTGCAACGAGATGGACCTCGCCTTCGTCCGCAGCGCGTTCAGCCCCGTCATCGCCGAGGCGCTCGACCGCTCCGACGGGATCTACCACCGCGACAGCGGCGAGCTGATCGCGCAGGGCGAGCTGGGCCTGCCGGTGTTCGTCGGCACGATGCAGTTCACGGTGCAGGCGGTGATCGAGCGCGTCAACCGGCTCAAGATCGCGCTCCATCCGGGCGACGTGTTCATCGTCAACGACCCCTACCTCGGCGGCACGCACCTCATGGACGTGAAGTTCGTGCAGCCGTTCTTTCGCGCCGGCAAGCTCTGGTGCTGGCTCGCCAACACCGGCCACTGGCCCGACACCGGCGGCATGGTGCCGGGCGGCTTCTCGGCCAACGCGACCGAAGTGGAGCAGGAGGGGCTGCGCCTGCCGCCGGTCAAGCTCTACAAGCAGGGCGTCCTCGACGACGAGATCCTGTCGATCATCCTGTCGAACATCCGCATCGCCGACCAGCGGATCGGCGACATCAAGGCGCAGGCGGCGGCGCTCGCGACCGGCCAGGCGCGGCTCGCGGCGCTGCTCGACCGCTACGGCGACGCGACCGTCGACGCCGCGATCGTCGAGCTCAAGCGTCGCGCGGCGCGGCAGATGCGCGAGAAGATCGCGACCATCGCCGACGGGGTCTACGACGGCGAGGCGTTCGTCGATTCCGACGGCGTCGTCGACGAACCGCTGCGCATCGCGATGCGCATCACCAAGACCGGCGGCAGCGACGCCGAGCGCGCGGCGCTGTCGTTCGACATGAGCGGCTCGTCGCCGCCGTGCCAGGGGCCGATGAACAGCGTCATCGCGACGACGCGCTCGTCGATCTACCTGGCGGTCAAGCACGTCTTCCCGGAAGCGGCGATCAACGCCGGCACGTTCGAGCCGCTGCACATCGTCGATCCTGAAGGTACGTTCCTCTACGCGCACTACCCGCGCCCCGTCTCGGGCTGTGCCGCCGAGGTGAGCCAGCGCATCGCCGAGGCGGTGTTCGCCGCGCTCGGCCAGGCGATCCCGGACCAGCTGTTCGGCGCGCCGGCGGGAACGAGCGGCAACCTCGGCGTCGGCGGCTTCGATCCGGAGAAGAACCGCGCCTACGTGATGTACGTGATCTCGGGTGGCGGCTACGGCGGCAGCCCGGAGGGCGACGGCCTCTCGAACGGGTGCTCGACGATCGGCATCTCGAAGACGACGCCGATCGAGATCATGGAGCAGCTCTACCCGGTGCTGTTCGAGGAGTACTCGCTGCACGAAGGCTCGGGCGGCGCGGGCGAGCACCGCGGCGGCTTCGGCGTCAACTACCGCATCCGGCTGCGCCGCGGCGAGGCGCGCGTCTCCATGGTCATGGACCACGGCCGTGCCGGGCCGCCGGGGGCGCAGGGCGGGCGGCCGGGCGGCACCAACAAGGTCGAGGTCATCCGCGGCGGGGTCGCCTACGTGCCGCCGCACTTGTCGAAGGACCAGGACATCGCCATCCGCGCCGGCGACGTCATCGCCGTCTCCACGCCGGGCGGCGGCGGCTTCGGGGCGCCGGCGGCACGGCCGCCCGGGGAGCTCGCGCGCGACGTCGCGCTCGGCTACTACGGCGAAGACGAGGCGCGCCGCCTCTTCGCCGCGCCTCCAAAATCGTAGTCGCGCGCGCGCACGGACCTTGATCGGGATCAGATCGAGCGAATTCGCGGCGCGCATCATGCCCGTCTGCTTCCCGGTGGAAGCAAGCCAACCCTTGGAGGCGGCGGCATGGAAAACGACCTGGTCCAGCGGATTGCGAGCCATCCGGGCTACATCACCCTGAAGCACAAGCGGACGGCATTGGGCTGGTGGCTCTCCCTTGCCGGCGTGATCGCGTATTACGGGTTCATCCTCCTGGTCGCGTTCGACAAGCCGTTCCTCGCGCAGCGGTTCGGCAGCGGCGTCATGACCGTCGGCATGCCGCTCGGCGTCGCCGTCATCGTGTTCACCATCGTCATCACCTGGTACTACGTGCGGCGCGCCAACGGCGAGTTCGACACGCTCACCGACCAGATCGTCAAGGGAGTGCTGCGATGAGCCGCCACGACCACCCCATCGCGACGCTCGTCAAGCTCGTCGCCGTCGCCGCGCTGGTGTCGGCCGGAACGGCCGCGCTGGCCGCCGGCGCCGACCTCGGCCAGGCGCAGAAGCAGCCCACCAACTGGACGGCGATCGGCATGTTCGGCGCGTTCGTCCTGCTGACGCTCGGCATCACGAAATGGGCGGCGGCGCGCACCAAGAGCGCGGCCGACTTCTACACCGCCGGCGGCGGCATCACCGGCTTCCAGAACGGCCTGGCGATCGCCGGCGACTACATGTCGGCGGCATCGTTCCTCGGCATCTCCGGCCTGGTGTTCGCCAACGGCTTCGACGGCCTGATCTTCTCGATCGGCTGGCTCGTCGGCTGGCCCGTCATCACGTTCCTCATGGCCGAGCGGCTGCGCAACCTCGGCAAGTTCACCTTCGCCGACGTCGCCGGCTACCGCTTCGGCCAGACGCCGATCCGCGTCTTCGCGGCGGCGGGATCGCTCGTCGTCGTGGCGTTCTACATGATCGCCCAGATGGTCGGCGCCGGGCAGCTCATCAAGCTGCTGTTCGGCATGGACTACCTGTACGCCGAGATCCTGGTCGGCACGATCATGATGATGTACGTGCTGTTCGGCGGCATGACCGCCACGACGTGGGTGCAGATCATCAAGGCCGGCATGCTGCTCGGCGGCGCGACCTTCATGGCGCTCGCGGTGATGTGGCAGTTCGGCTTCTCGCCCGAGGCGATGTTCGCCAAGGCAGTCGAGGTGCACGACAAGAAGGACGCGATCATGGCGCCCGGCGCGCTGATCAAGGACCCGGTGTCGGCGATCTCGGTCGGCATGGCGCTGATGTTCGGCACCGCCGGGCTGCCGCACATCCTGATGCGCTTCTTCACCGTCCCGAACGCGAAGGAGGCGCGCAAGTCGGTCGGCTGGGCGACCACCTGGATCGGCTACTTCTACATCCTCACCTTCATCATCGGCTTCGGCGCGATCACCAACCTGATCCCGAACCCGGCCAACTACTTCGTCAACGGCGACGTCGCCAAGGGCCTGACCGGCGGCGGCAACATGGCGGCGGTGCACCTGGCCGGCGCGGTCGGCGGCAACTGGTTCCTCGGCTTCATCTCGGCGGTGGCCTTCGCGACGATCCTCGCCGTCGTCGCCGGCCTGACGCTGTCGGGCGCCTCGGCGGTCTCGCACGACCTCTACGCCTCGGTGTTCCGCAAGGGCCGGGTCGACCAGGCCGACGAGCTGCGCGTCTCCAAGATCACGACGGTCTGCCTCGGCATCGTCGCCGTGGTCCTCGGCATCGCGTTCGAGAAGGAGAACGTCGCGTACATGGTGATGCTCGCCTTCGTGATCGCCGCGTCGGCGAACTTCCCGGTGCTCTTCATGTCGGTGCTCTGGAAGGACTGCACCACGCGCGGCGCCGTCGTCGGCGGCTTCGTCGGCCTGGTGGTCGCGGTGCTCACGACGATCGGCTCGGCGAGCGTCTGGGAGGCGGTGATGCACTACCCGAAGGGATCGGCCTGGTTCCCGTACAACTCGGGGGCGATCTTCTCGATCCCGGCGGCGTTCATCACGATCTGGCTCGTGTCGATCACCGACCGCAGCGCCCGCGCCCGCATCGATCGCGCCGGATATCCGTCGCAGGAGGTGCGTTCCGAGACCGGCATCGGTGCGGAGCTCGCCGCCGCGCATTGACGCGAGGCTGGACCCCGACGGGACTGCCGGCAGCGTCGCCGCAGTCCCGTTTCCGTTGAGCAGGCCCATGACGACCACCGCCCTCGACGTCCAGCGCGAAATGCTGCTGCTCGTCACGGCGCGGGTCCGCGACGCCTACCTGCGCCGGCCGCTCTACGTCGACGCGACGCTCGACGTGGCGAGCGTCTGCCGCGAGATGGCGGTTCTCAACGTCACGGCGGTGCTCGTGAAGGACGGCGAGCGCCTCGGCCTCTTCACCACCACCGACCTGCGCGACGCGGTCGTTCGCGGCAGGTCCCTCGACAGCGTGCCGGTGCGGGACGCGGCGCGCTTCGAGCTCATCACGGTCGAGCCGGAGTGCGAGCTGTTCGAGGCCTTGTGGCTGATGGAGCGCCATCGCGTGCATCGCCTGATCGTCTGCGAGGGAACGCGGGTCCTCGGCGTTCTCGCGCAGCTCGACCTGGTCAGCTTCGTCGCCAGCCACTCGCACATCGTCGCCTTGCAGATCGACGAGGCGTCGAGCGTCGCCGACCTCAAGCTCGCGGCCACCCGGATCGACGCGATGATCGCGCTGCTGCACGACGGCGGCATCAAGATCGAGCGGATCGCGCGCCTCGTCAACGAGCTGAACGCGCGGTTGTTCGCGCGCCTGTGGTCGCTGCTTGCGCCGCCCGACCTCGTCGCCAACAGCTGCCTCGTGGTGATGGGCAGCGAAGGCCGCGGCGAGCAGATCGTGAAGACCGACCAGGACAACGCGCTCGTCCTGCGCGACGGCTTCGCAGCGGTCGGCCTGGAGGACGTCGCCGCGCGCTTCAACGGCGCGCTCGTCGAGCTCGGCTACCCGCCGTGCCCGGGCGACATCATGCTGACCAACCCGCTCTGGCGCCAGCCGCTGGCGGGGTTCCGCGAGACGATCCGCGACTGGCTGTTCAGCGCCGATCCGCAGGGGCCGATGCGCCTGGCCATCTTCTTCGACGCCGCCGCCGTGGCCGGCGACGCCCGCCTCCTCGCCGACGCGCGCGAGCACCTCTACGACATCTTCGCCGGCAACGACGCCTTCCTCGCCCGCTTCGCGAGCGCGGTCGACCAGTTCAGCGCCGGCGGCGGCTGGTGGTCGTGGCTGACCACCCGGCGCGACGACAGCCAGCTCGACCTCAAGAAGATCGGCACCTTCCCGATCGTCCACGGCGTGCGCGTGCTGGCGCTGCAGCACCGGCTGCACGAGGTCGGCACGGCGGCGCGGCTGCGCGTGCTCGTCGAGAAGAACGCGGTCGACGCCGAGCTCGCGCGCGACCTGATCGACGCGCTGCATTGCCTGATGGGCATGAAGCTCACCCACCAGCTGCGCCAGCGTGCGGCCGGCGAAGTGCCCGGCAACCTCGTCCGGCCCGCCGACCTCGGCACGCTCGAGCGCGACGCGCTGACCCACGCGCTGGGGATCGTGAAGCGCTTCCGCGCGCTGCTCGCGCAGCGCTTCCGCCTCGACGCGCTGTGAGGTGCCGCCCGTGAGCCCGCGCCTCCACACCGAGCGCCTGCTCGCGCTGTTCGCGGCGGGCTGGCTGCTGCTGAACTTCCCGCTCCTGACGCTGTGGGACCGCGGTGTCCTCGTCGCCGGGCTGCCGCTGCTGCCGCTGGCGCTCTTCGCCGGCTGGGCGGCGCTGATCGGCGCGGCGGCCTGGGTCTCCGAGCGGCACGACGAGCCGGAGTGACGCCGATGCTGCCGACAGCGCTCGTCATCGCCGCGTCGTTCGCGTACCTGATGCTGCTGTTCGCGGTGGCGTGGGCAGGCGACGCGCGCGCGCGCCAGGGCCGCTCGATCATCGGCAACGCCTGGGTCTATTCGCTCTCGATGGGCGTCTACTGCACCGCATGGACGTACTTCGGCAGCATCGGCCGCGCCGCGTCGGCGGGGCTGTGGTTCCTGCCGATCTACCTCGGCCCGACGCTCGGGATGCTCGTCGCCTGGATGCTCCTGCGCAAGATGATCCGCATCGCGCGCGTCCATCGCATCACCTCGATCGCCGACTTCATCGGCAGCCGCTACGGCAAGAGCCGGCTCCTCGCCGCGCTGGTCACGTTGATCGCCGTCGTCGGCATCGTCCCGTACGTCGCGCTGCAGCTGAAGGCGATCGCCACCGGCTATGCGCTGCTCGCGAACGGCCCGGCCGGGCCCGGCGCGGGCGCAGCCACCGTCGACTGGTGGCGCGACGGCACGCTGTACATGGCGCTCGTGCTCGCCGGCTTCACGATCGCCTTCGGCACGCGCCATCTCGACAGCACCGAGCGGCACGAGGGGATGGTCGCGGCGATCGCCGTCGAGTCGGTCGTCAAGCTGCTCGCGTTCCTGGCGATCGGCGTCTTCGTGACGTGGGGTCTCTTCGACGGTCCGGGCGACATCTTCCGGCGCGCCTCGGCCCGCGCTGACCTCAAGCCGCTGCTCGGCCTCGGCGCCGCGAACCGCTTCGCCGGCGGCCAGTGGTTCGCGCTCACGCTGCTGTCGATGCTCTCGCTCTTCTTCCTGCCGCGCCAGTTCCAGATGATGGTCGTCGAGAACGTCGACGAGCGCCACGTCCGCCGCGCGGCGTGGGCCTTCCCGCTCTACCTGCTGCTGATCAACCTGTTCGTGATGCCGATCGCGCTCGGCGGCCTGCTGCACCCGCCGGCCGGCGGCGCCGACGCCGAGACGTTCGTGCTGTCGCTGCCGCTCGCCGCCGGCCATCCGGGCCTGGCCCTGCTCGCGTTCGTCGGCGGGCTGTCGGCGGCGACCGGGATGATCATCGTCGAGGCGATCGCGGTCTCGACGATGGTCTGCAACGACCTCGTGATCCCGCTGCTGCTGCGCCGCGGCGCAGGCTCGGCGCGCGACCTGACCGGCACGCTGCTCGGCATCCGCCGCGGCGTGATCGTCGTGCTGATGCTGCTCGGCTACCTCTACTTCCGGATCGCCGGCGAGGCCTACGCCCTCGTCAGCATCGGCCTGATCAGCTTCGCGGCGGTCGCGCAGTTCGCGCCGGCGCTGCTCGGCGGCATGTACTGGAAGGGCGGCACGCGGGCCGGCGCGCTGGCGGGCCTCACCGCGGGCTTCGCGCTGTGGATCTACACGCTGATGCTGCCCTCGATCGCCAAGTCGGGCTGGATGCCGTCCGGCTTCATGACCGAAGGCCTGCTCGGCTTCGCGTGCCGTGGGCGAACGCCACAGCGAGACGACCACGAACAGCCCGGCATTGGCCAGCAGACTCCACAGCAGCGCATGCGTCAGGCTGTCCAGTCCGGTCAGCCCGAGCAGTTGCTCGGGTTTGAGCAGCGCGATCCCGAACAGCCCCTCGGCCATGAAGCCCGGCGGCATCCAGCCCGACTTGGCGATCGACGGCAGCATCAGCGTGTAGACCCAGAGCGCGAAGCCGGCGCCGAGGCCGGCGAGCGCGCCGGCCCGCGTGCCGCCTTTCCAGTACATGCCGCCGAGCAGCGCGGGCGCGAATTGCGCGACCGCGGCGAAGCTGATCAAGCCGATGCTGACGAGCGCGTACGCCTCGCCCGCGATCCTGAAGTACAGGTAGCCGAGCAGCAGCAACGCGACGATCACGCCGCGGCGGATGCCGAGCAGCGTGCCGGTCAGGTCGCGCGCGCGCGCCCGGTCGCCGCGCAGGAGGAGCGGGATCACGAGGTCGTTGCAGACCATCGTCGAGACGGCGATCGCCTCGACGATGATCATCCCGGTCGCAGCCGACAGCCCGCCGATGAAGGCGACGAGCGCGAGCCCGGGATGGCCGGCCGCGAGCGGCAGCGACAGCACGAAGGTCTCGGCGCCGCCGCTGGCGCTTGCCGGATGCAGCAGCCCGCCGAGCGCGATCGGCAGCACGAACACGTTGATCAGCAGCAGGTACAGCGGGAACGCCCACGCCGCGCGCCGGACGTGGCGCTCGTCGACGTTCTCGACGACCATCATCTGGAACTGGCGCGGCAGGAAGAACAGCGACAGCATCGACAGCAGGGTCAGCGCGAACCACTGGCCGCCGGCGAAGCGGTTCTCGGCGCCGAGTCCGAGCAGCGGCTGCAGGTCCGGCCGCGCCGCGGCCCGCGTGAAGATGTCGCCGGGGCCCGAGAACAGGCCCCAGGTGACGAACGCGCCGACGGCGAGGAACGCGATCAGCTTGACGACCGACTCCACCGCGATCGCGGCGACCATGCCCTCGTGACGCTCGGTGGTGTCGAGGTGCCGGGTGCCGAAGGCGATCGTGAAGCCGGCGAGCACCAACGCGATGTAGAGGGTGCTGTCGCGCCACCAGGCGGCGCCGGCCAAGCTTTCGCCGGTCAAGCCATGCCCGCTCGTCAGCAGGGCATATCCCGTGGCGATCGCCTTCAGCTGCAACGCGACATACGGGACGATGCCGACGACTGCGATCAGCGTTACCAGCGCCGCGAGAGTCCGGCTCTTGCCATAGCGACTGCCGATCAGATCGGCGATCGACGTGATGCGATGGACGCGCGCGATGCGGATCATCTTGCGCAGCACCATCCACGCAACCAGCATCCCGAGCGTCGGACCTAGGTAGATCGGCAGGAACCACAGGCCGGCCGAGGCGGCGCGGCCGATGCTGCCGAAATAGGTCCAGGCGGTGCAATATACGCCCATCGACAGCGCGTAGACCCAGGCGTTGCCGATGATGGAGCGCCCTTCGCGGGCGCGAGCGTCGCCCAGCCAGGCGACCGCGAACAGCAGCATCAGGTACG
>DATIDZ010000070.1:0-8894 GCA_035456045.1 Caldimonas sp. | reverse complement strand
TTCATGTCGGACCGTATCTTGCCCTCGCCGAGGTAAGGGCTGGCCGGAAAGGTCGCCGCCATGCCGATCGACCCTATTTCCAGGCGATCGATTTGCCAGCGGTGTCCTTGATGCTCGTCGCCCAGGACTTTCTCACCAGCTCCTTGACCGCGGCGGGCAGCGGCACGTACTCCAGGTCGTCGGCCATCTTGTCGCCGTTGGCGAAGGCCCAGTCGAAGAACTTGAGGGCGCCGGCTGCGGTGGCCGGCTTTTCCTGGGCCTTGTACATGAGGATGAAGGTCGCGCCGCTGATCGGCCAGGCGTCCTTGCCGGGCTGATCGGTCAGCACCTGGAAGAAGGTCTTGTTCCAGTCGGCACCCGCGGCTGCGGCCTTGAAGTTGTCGGCATCGGGCGGAACGAAATGGCCGTCCTTGTTCCTGAGCAACGCGTAGGTCATCTTGTTCTGCTTCGCGTACGCGTACTCGACGTAGCCGATCGAGTTGGGCAGGCGCTGGACGTACGACGCGACGCCTTCGTTGCCCTTGCCGCCTGCGCCCGTCGGCCAGTTCACGGCCGTGCCCTCGCCCACCTTGGCCTTCCACTCGGCGTTGGCCTTCGACAGGTAGTTGGTGAAGATGAACGACGTTCCCGAGCCGTCGGCGCGGCGCACCGGCGAGATCGCCTCGTCGGGGAGCGGCACGCCCGGGTTGAGGGCGGTCAGCGCGGCATCGTTCCAGCGCGTGATCTTGCCGAGGTAGATGTCGCCCAGCACCTGGCCGGTGAGCTTGATCTGGCCGGGCGCGATGCCCTTGATGTTGACGACCGGCACGACGCCGCCGATGACGGTCGGGAACTGGATCAGGCCGTCCTTGGCGAGGACGTCGTCAGTGAGGGGCATGTCGCTCGCCCCGAAGTCGACTGTCTTGGCGCGGATCTGCTGGATGCCGGCGCCGGAGCCGACCGACTGGTAGTTGAGTCGCGCGCCGGTCGCCTTGTGATACGCGTCGGCCCACTTGGCGTAGATCGGCGCCGGGAAAGTGGCGCCGGCGCCTGTCATGTCCTGGGCGGCGGCGAGGGTGGCGGTGCCGGCGAGCAAGGCACCCGCGAGGGCGCGTACGGGGAAGAGCGTCATGGGTCGGGGACCTTTCGGGCGATGCCGAGGAGCAGTGCCCGGAACTCTAAGAACGCCGCATGACATCTCGGTGACAAGGGCGCGGCGTCGATGACGTCATGGCGTGCGCCGACGCGCGCTGTCATCGGGTCGTCACATCGGGGCGGGCAGCCGGCCGCCGCCGCGCCAGGCCGTCACGCCAGGGCCGCCGCCAGCTGCTCCGCGCAGCGCTTCGACTGCGCCGCGTCGCGGGCCTCGACCATGACGCGAACCACCGGCTCGGTGCCCGAGGGCCGGATCAGCACGCGACCGCTGCTTCCCAGCTCGCGGTCGACCTCGGCGCGCCGATCGGCGAGCGCGCGGCTCGACTTCCAGTCGGCACCCGGCTTGACGCGGACGTTGATCAGCGTCTGCGGGAAGAGATCGACGCCGGCGAGCAGCTCGGACAGCTTTCGGCCCGAGCGGACGACGGCCTCGAGCACCATCAGCGCGCTGACGATGCCGTCGCCGGTGGTGTGACGGTCGAGCACGAGCAGATGGCCGGAACCTTCGCCGCCGAGCTGCCAGCCGCGCTGGAGCAGCTCCTCGAGCACGTAGCGGTCGCCGACGGCGGTGCGGACGACGTCGACGCCGCGCGCGCGCAGTGCCTGCTCGACGCCGAGGTTGGTCATCAGCGTGCCGACGACGCCGGGCACCGGCTGGCCATGGTCGAGGCGCGCGGCGGCGAGCACGTAGAGCAGCTCGTCGCCGTTGTAGAGGCGGCCGGCGCCGTCGACGACCTGGAGCCGGTCGCCGTCGCCGTCGAGGGCGATGCCGTAGTCGGCGCCGCCTGCGACGACCGCGTCGACGAGCGCCTGCGGCGCCGTCGCGCCGAAGCCGGCGTTGATGTTGAAGCCGTCGGGGCGGCAGCCGATCGCGGTGACTTCGGCGCCCAGCTCGTGGAAGACCTCGGGCGCGACGTGGTACGCCGCACCGTGGGCCGCGTCGACGACGATCGCGAGGCCGCGCAGCGTCAGGTCGTTGCTGTAGGTGCTCTTGCAGAACTCGACGTAGCGCCCGCTCGCGTCGTCGAGCCGGCGCGCCCGTCCGAGCTCTGCCGAGCCGACCCACCGCTGCTCGGCCGCGATCGCCGCCTCGACCTCGGCCTCCCACGCGTCGGGAAGCTTTTCGCCGCGCGCCGAGAAGAACTTGATGCCGTTGTCGGCGAACGGGTTGTGCGACGCGCTGATGACGACGCCGAGGTCGAGGCGCAGCGCGCGCGTGAGGTATGCGACGCCGGGCGTGGGCAGCGGGCCGGTGAGCACGACGTCGACGCCGGCCGAGGCGAAGCCGGCCTCGAGCGCCGACTCGATCATGTAGCCCGAGATGCGCGTGTCCTTGCCGATCAGGACGGTCGGGCGCCGCTCGCCCTGGCGCAGCACCTGGCCGACGGCGTGGCCGAGGCGCAGCATGAAGTCGGGCGTGATCGGCGCCTCGCCGACCGTGCCGCGGATGCCGTCGGTGCCGAAATACGTTCTGCTCATGGGGTGCTGGCGTGCTCGCTCGAGGGGTCGGCGCGATTATCGGCGCCGTGCACGGCCTGCCAAACGGCCAGCCCGGCGACGGTCGCAGCGACGTCGTGGACACGAACGATGCGCGCGCCGCGCTGAACCGCCAGCACCGCCGCGACGACGCTCGCGGCCTCGAGCCGCGCCTGCTCCGACGGCGATCTCCCTGCCGGCGCCTTGGCCGCCAGGCCGGCAAGGCGGGCCAGCGTCGACTTGCGCGACCAGCCGACGAGGAGCGGAACGCCGAGGGACAGCAGCGCCTCCTGTTCCGCGAGCAGCGCGAGGTTGTGCGCCGGCGTCTTGCCGAAGCCGATGCCGGGATCGACGACGATGCGCTCGCGAGCGATGCCTGCGGCGAGCGCCGCATCGACACGCTCGCGCAGGAACGTCGCGACCTCGGCGGCGACGTCGTCGTAGACCGCCTCCGCCTGCATCGATCGCGGCGTGCCGCGCATGTGCATCAGGCAGGCGCCGCAGGTCGGATGCGCGGCGACCAGCGCGAGCGCGCCGGGGCTCCGCAGCGCGCCGATGTCGTTGACGATGTCGACCCCGAGGTCGAGCGCAGCGCGCATGACCTCGACCTTGGTCGTGTCGATCGACACCGGACGGCCGAGGCCGACCGCCGCCTCCAGCACCGGGCGGACGCGCGCCAGCTCCGCGTCGGCGCTCACCGGCAGCGCGCCGGGCCGGCTCGACTCGCCGCCGATGTCGAGGATGTCGGCGCCGTCGGCGACGAGTCGCTCGCAGCGGACGATGGCCTCGGTCGTCGTGAGCGCGGCGCCGCCCTCCGAGAACGAGTCGGGCGTCACGTTGACGATGCCCATCACGCGCGGCCGCGCGAGATCGACCGCGAACCGGCTCGTCCGCCAGATCGGACCGCTCATGAAAAACGGGGCCGAAGCCCCGTCTCGAAACGCCTCGCGCGCATCGCCCTCAGGCGGCGGCCGGTGCGTTGCCCGGCGTCACCGGCGGCACGTTGCCGCTCGGCTTGACCGGAGACGGCACCCAGTCCTTCGGCGGCCGCGGCGGCTTGCCGGACATGATGTCGTCGATCTGGTCGGAGTCGATCGTCTCCCACTCGAGCAGCGCGGAGGCCATCGCGTGCATCTTGTCCTGGTTGTCCTCGATCAGCTTCCGCGCGATCGCGTACTGCTCGTCGATGATGCGGCGGATGACGAGGTCGACCTTGCGCATCGTCTCTTCCGACATGGTCGTCGTCTTGGTCACCGAGCGGCCGAGGAAGACCTCGCCTTCGTTCTCGGCGTAGACCATCGGGCCGAGCTCGTCGGTCATGCCGTAGCGCGTGACCATGTCGCGCGCGATCGACGTCGCGCGCTCGAAGTCGTTGCTCGCGCCGGTCGTCATCTGGTGCATGAAGACCTCTTCGGCGATGCGGCCGCCGAACAGCACGGCGATGGTCGAGAGCATGCGCTCCTTGTCGAGGCTGTAGCGGTCGCCTTCTGGCAGCTGCATCGTGACGCCGAGGGCGCGCCCGCGCGGGATCACGGTGACCTTGTGGACCGGATCGGTCTTCGGCATGAGCCGCGCGACCAGCGCGTGGCCGGCCTCGTGGTAGGCGGTGTTCCTGCGCTCTTCCTCGGGCATGATCATCGACTTGCGCTCGGGGCCCATCATGATCTTGTCCTTGGCCTTCTCGAAGTCGACCATCTCGACGACGCGGCCGGAGCGGCGCGCCGCGAACAGCGCGGCCTCGTTGACCAGATTGGCGAGGTCGGCGCCGGAGAAGCCCGGCGTGCCGCGCGCCAGGATGTCGGCGCGGATGTCCTGGCCGACCGGGACCTTCCTCATGTGGACGTTGAGGATCTGCTCGCGGCCGCGCACGTCGGGCAGCGTCACGTAGACCTGGCGGTCGAAGCGGCCCGGGCGCAGCAGCGCCGGGTCGAGGATGTCGGGCCGGTTGGTCGCGGCCATGACGATGACGCCGAGGTTGGTCTCGAAGCCGTCCATCTCGACCAGCATCTGGTTGAGCGTCTGCTCGCGCTCGTCGTTGCCGCCGCCCAGGCCCGCGCCGCGATGGCGGCCGACCGCGTCGATTTCGTCGACGAAGATGATGCACGGCGCGCTCTTCTTCGCCTGCTCGAACATGTCGCGCACGCGCGCCGCGCCGACGCCGACGAACATCTCGACGAAGTCGGAGCCGGAGATCGAGAAGAACGGAACCTTCGCCTCGCCGGCGATGGCCTTGGCCAGCAGGGTCTTGCCGGTCCCCGGAGGGCCGACGAGCAGCACGCCGCGCGGAATCCGGCCGCCGAGCTTCTGGAACTTCTGCGGGTCCTTCAGGAAGTCGACCAGCTCCTTGACCTCTTCCTTGGCCTCGTCGCAGCCGGCGACGTCGGCGAACGTCGTGGTGTTGTTGGCCTCGTCGAGCATGCGCGCCTTCGACTTGCCGAAGCTGAACGCGCCGCCCTTGCCGCCGCCTTGCATCTGGCGCATGAAGTAGATCCAGACGCCGATCAGCAGCAGGATCGGGCCCCACGACGCCAGGATCGAGAGCAGGAACGAGGGCTCCTCGCGCGGCTTGACGTCGAACTTGACGCCGTTGTTGATGAGGTCGCCAACGAGGCCGCGATCGAGGTAGGTCGCGGTCGTGCGAAGCTCCTTGTCGTCGGTCGTCTTGGCGCGGATCTCGGTCGAGCCGCCGACGCCTTCCTGCAGGGTGACGCTACGGACGCGCTTGCCGCGCACCTCTTCGAGGAAGTCGGAGTAGCCGATGGCGCCGGTCTGCGCGCCGGTGCGCTCGAACTGCTTGAAGACGGTGAAGAGGACGAGCGCGATCACCAGCCAGACCGCGACCTTCGAAAACCATTGATTGTTCACCGCGACTCCAATTCCAAGAGAACCGAGCGCCCGGGGAAACCAGGGAGCTCGACTCACGGCATCTGCGGCCGATTTTAGTCCACGCAAGCCCGGTGAAGCGGGGCGATTGCCCAGGGCATTTGCCTCGCTATCTCGGGTTATCGACGCCGGATGCGCGCGTCTTGAGGCCGATTCCGACCAGAAAGGTCTCCGCCGACTTGGCCCTCGAGGCTTTCGGCTTGACCGCCTTCACGGTCCTGAAGCTCGCCTTGAAGCGCTCGACGAGCTGACTGTAGCCGCTGCCATGAAAGACCTTGCAGACAAGGCAGCCTTCCGGCCGGAGGTGGCGCTGGGCGAAGTCGATCGCGAGCTCGACCAGGTCGGCCATGCGTGCCGCGTCGGAGGCGGCGACGCCGGACAGGTTCGGCGCCATGTCGGAGAGGACGACATCGACCGGCCTGCCGCCGACCCGCGCCTCGAGCTCGGCGAGGACCGAGGCCTCGCGAAAGTCGCCGGCGATGAAGTCGACGCCGTCGATCGGCTCGAACTCGAGCATGTCGAGAGCGACGATCGTGCCGTGGAGCGGGCCGGGCGCGGCTCTCGGGTCGGGGCTCGCGCCGCGGCCGAACTTGCGGCGGACGTACTGGCTCCAGGCGCCCGGCACGGCGCCGAGGTCGACGACGAACTGGCCCGGCTCGAGCAGGTGCAGCTGCTCGTCGATCTCCTTCAGCTTGTACGCGGCGCGCGCCCGGTAGCCCTCGCGCTGCGCCAGCTTGACGTACGGGTCGGTCAGGTGGTCGTGCAGCCACGCCTTGTTCAGCTTCTTGCCCTTGCCCTTGGTCGCCATGCGGCGCCGATAATAGGCGCGTGACCGCACTCCAACTCAGCGCCAGCGAGCGCAAGCAGAAGCGCGCCGAAGCGCATCACCTCGACCCGGTCGTCGCGATCGGCAACGACGGCGCGACGGCTGCCGTCCGGCGCGAGATCGAGGCGGCTCTCGACGCCCACGGCCTCGTCAAGGTGCGCGTCTTCTCGGACGACCGGGCGGCACGCGAAGCGCTGCTTGCGGAGCTGAGCGATGCGTTCGCCGCCGCGCCGATCCAGCACATCGGCAAGCTGCTCGTCCTCTGGCGGCCGCCGGCGCCGAAGGAGAAGGCGGAGAAGGAAGGCCGCATGCCGGGCCCGAAGGTCGTCAAGGTGCTCAAGTTCTCGAAGAGCGGCAACCACCGGCCGCAGGTCAAGAAGGTCACGGTCGTGGGCAACATGCGGCTCGCCGCAGGCGGCACGCTGAAGCGCGCGACCCGGCGGCGCCCCGCCAGCCTCAAGAAGACGGCGCAGCAGCCGTAGCGGCAGCGCGCGCAGGCGGGCGCGGTGCGCCCGTCAGCCGCCACGCCAGCGCGGCGAGGGCGAGGAACTTGACCAGGAAGAACGCCGACGCGACGCCGTGCAGGACGGCGAACGACGGGCCGGGCTCGCCCCGCAGGCGCGCTTCCATCACGGGCTGCAGGGCGTAGTGCCCGGCGATGACGCAGAAGATCGCGCCGAGCACGAGCAGCATGTCGGTGCTGAAGCGCGACGCGCCCTCCTCCGCCGCCCGCCGCGCGAGCTGGAAGGTGAGCAGCAGCAGGAGCGCGCCGGCGCAGACGCCGATCGTCGCGTCGACGGCGAAGAGTCGCGCCGCGACCCGGCCCGCGTCGGCGCGCGGCAGCGTTGCGAACAGGACCGGCGCGGCAACGAACCCGACGGCGCCGACGACGCCGACCCACGCGCCGGCGAGCCAGGCCGCGGCGCGCCGCAGCGTCGGCCTCACGACCTCACTCGTAGCGGACGCCGGTGATCTCGTAGCTCTTGATGCCGCCGGGCGCCTGGACCTCGGCGATATCGCCTTCGACCTTGCCGATCAGAGCGCGTGCGATGGGCGAGCTGATCGAGATCAGGCCCTGCTTCAGGTCGGCTTCGTCGTCGCCGACGATCTGGTACGTCACCTTGGCGCCGCTGTCCTCTTCCTCCAGATCGACCGTCGAGCCGAAGACGACGCGGCCGTCGGCGTCGACGTTCTTGGGGTCGATGATCTGCGCCGCCGCGAGCTTGCTCTCGACCTCGAGGATGCGGCCTTCGATGAAGCCCTGCTTGTCCTTGGCGGCCTCGTACTCCGCGTTCTCGGACAGGTCGCCCTGCGCGCGCGCTTCGGAGATCGCCTGGATGACGGCGTGGCGCTCGACGTTCTTCAGGCGGCTGAGCTCTTCCCTGAGCTTTTCGGCACCGCGTCGGGTCAGCGGGATGGTGGTCATGACAAGAACCTCGACAAAAAGCAAAGCCGCCGCGGGAGACTCCGGCGGCGGCGGGCAGCGGCCAGTTTAGTGCAGTTCGGCGTGCAGTTCCTGCAGTGAGGTCACGCCGAGATCGTCGCGATGCTTCATGCCTTCGACTGCCGCTTCGCAGCCCGCCATGCTGGTGTAGTACGTGACCCGGTTGGCGAGCGCCGCCTGACGGATGTGGCGCGTGTCGGCAATCGCCGTGCGCGTCTCGTCGACGGTCGTGAAGACGAGCTGGATCTCGCCGTTCTTCAGCATGTCGACGATGTGCGGCCGGCCGTCCTTGACCTTGTTGACGGCGCGAACCGGCACGCCCGCCTCGGCGATCGCCGTCGCCGTCCCGCGCGTCGCGACCAACTGGAAGCCGAGGGCCGCGAGCTGCGCGGCGACGGCGACCGCGCGCGGCTTGTCGCCGTTCCTGACCGTGATGCAGACCGTGCCGCGCGTCGGCAGGCGCGAACCGGCGCCGAGCTGGCTCTTCAGCATCGCCTCGCCGAAGGTCCGCCCCGCCCCCATCACTTCGCCGGTCGATCGCATTTCGGGGCCGAGGACGGGGTCGACTCCCGGAAACTTGTTGAACGGGAAGACCGCTTCCTTGACCGAGAAGTACGGCGGAACGACCTCGCCGCGAACGTTCTTCTGACTCGCGAGCGACTGGCCGACCATGCAGCGCGCCGCGATCTTGGCGAGCGGCTCGCCGGTCGCCTTCGAGACGAACGGCACCGTGCGCGACGCACGCGGGTTGACCTCGAGGACGTAGATCGTCCCCGCGTCGCCGTCGCCGTCGACGCTGCCCTGGATCGCGAACTGGACGTTCATCAGGCCGACGACCTTGAGCGCCTTGGCCATCAGCGCGGTCTGCCGGCGCAGCTCGTCCTGCAGCTTCTTCGGCAGCGAGTACGGCGGCAGCGAGCATGCCGAGTCGCCCGAATGGATGCCCGCCTGCTCGACGTGCTCCATGATGCCGCCGATCATCACCTCGGCGCCGTCGCTGATGCAGTCGACGTCGACCTCGATCGCGTCGTCGAGGAAGCGGTCGAGCAGCACCGGCGACTTCTCGCTCACCTTGACCGCCTCGCGCATGTAGCGCTCGAGGTCCTTGTCGCCGTGGACGATCTCCATCGC